>JALOTO010000027.1 GCA_025457845.1 Thermoplasmata archaeon
TATTCCCTGCATCACCAATCCTTCCTTGGTCCTATATCTCCGCGAGGTCGAGGTCCTCCTCGGACGGTGCGAGGACCGCCAGCCGCTCCTTCTCCGTCAGCGGCTTGCCGCTCGAAGGATCGACCGCGACACATGCCCCGTCCACGACTCGCGTCACCAACTTCCCCTGGGCGACGCCTCCGCCCTTGAGTTCCGGGGCATCGAGCACGCCGTCCCTCACGGCCGCGTACAGCACATCCGGCGATGTGAGCGGGTCCGGGGACACCCCCGACCTCTTGACCATGTCGATGAGCAGCCTCGTCTCCGAGACGAGGAGCGCCTTCCTCGCGGCCACTGCGGGGTCGCTCTCCGGCCCCGGTATCCCTGCGAGTGCCTTCCCGATGGCACCTCTCGCGATCTCGCAGCTCTCTATTATCTCGTCCGGTTTGGCCGCGTGGTCGGCCTCGCTGAACCCGACCACGTGGACTATGTGGGGGCGGATGGCCATGGCGCAGAACACGGATGATGCGAGCTGCCCCTTCGCGGTGCTAGGGGAGGTCGACAGCGAGGACAGCCCGGTCCTCATCATCCTAATCACCTTGAAATCATCGCTGACGAGGGACTCCACGAGCTCCACCTTGGCGAGCATCTTCGCGATGTCCATCGCGGGGGAGATCCCCCTCGGCGTGTCGAACATGAACTGGGCGACATAGTGCTTCACCCCGAGGGCCTTGGCGTTGTGCGCAGCTATGTACGCGGTCGCCAGCTCGATCGTGTCCCCGCACCTCCTGAGGGCCCATTGGTGGGACTCGTTGACCTCGACGGGGATCCCCCTCTGGGCGTACCAGCGGATCGCCTCCTGGTTCTCCGCGATGGCGTCCCTGAGGGGGCGCTTCGAGCGCCCGTCCAGCTGGCTGTACCACATTAGCGGGACCGCCCCCCATGCGATGTCGATGGTCTCGTCGAGCATCTCGCCCCATCTGATGAGGTCTCTGGTGCCGCTGTAGCACCTGAGGAGCGGATGGTTCCCTGTCCTGGTAGCCTCCCTTATCTCCTTCAGGTCACCGGGGCTCCGGAGGGGGACGCCGCCTGCCCCGTCGAGCCTCTGGTCCATCTCGGCGGGCCTGAAGAACGACTCCTGGGCGTTCTGGTCCGGCGCGATCGAGAGTATGTCGAGGACCTTCGCCTCCGCGAGCTTCCTTGCGCCTTCGACGGTCTCCTTGACCGTCGGGAGCCCGAAGTGATGCCTTATCAGTGGGAACGGGAAAGATGCAGCGATCCTCTCGACGAGGTCGGACGACGGCGTGGCCGCCACTCCGGCCCCCTTCTGCCCTTGAATGACCTCGACGACCGCGCCCTGAGGCTCGCTCCCGTCGAAGACCTCGGCGAACAGCCCGCTCCTCCTCGCGACGGCGGCGACCGGAGGCGTGCCGCCGAACAGGTACTTCGGCTTCCTGAGGTCGGCCGATGCGTCGACCGCCGATTTGAGCTCCTTGAGCAGCACCTCAGCGTTCTCCGGGGTGAGCCTGTAGCTCAAGGCCACCACGTCCGGCGAGCGTCTCGCGATCTCCTCCACGAGCCTGTCGAGGGGGACAGCGGGCCCTAGGAAGTGCGTCTCGTGCCCGTAGCTCTTCGCGGTGTCCAGGAACGCCTGGATTCCGGCCACGTGCACGCAGTTGCCGATGGATGCCCCGAGTATCCTCGTCAGTATACCCCCTTCGCGACCATGAGCCGTATGTCCTTGACCGACTTGCCCTTGATTCCGACCTTGTCGACGGTCCGGCCCTCGCTCCAGAAGTCTCGGCCGTGTATCGTGCAGGCCATGTTCACGAGGGCCGTCAGCATCGTCGTCTTCACCCCGAACTGCGCGCCTACCGATACTATCGGGACGATGCTCATCGGCACGTCCTCGAGGATGTACCTGTGCGTGAGCGTCGATGGCGCCCGGACCCCCTTGTACCCTGGCGTGGATTGGATCGCATCGTACAGCGTCTTGCCCGGGGAGTCGTACGCGAGATAGAGCCACTCCCTCGCGGTGTGCAGGTGCACGCCCAGGGCCGCCCCGACGGCGACCCTCTCGGAGTCCGCCTGCTCCAGTATCCTGGCCGTGGATGGCGAGACCCCCTCCAGGTAGTACTCGAAGTCCCCGTGGGTCGACTCGATCCTCGCGGCGTTGAGCAGGGTGAGGGACGGGTGGAATATCGCCCCTATGTTGTCCAAGCTCGTCTCCAGCACGTTCGTCGCCGGGACGAACTGCGGGAACGCCTCCCTGAGCCTCCCGAGGACGTGTGGAGTCTTGTAGGCCGGGAGTGCGGCCACAGGGAGCGTGTTCTTGATCTGGATTATCCTGGCATGGGCGAAGTCCACGTGACGCGAGACGTAGAGGAAAGTCTGCGCCTCGGCGATCACCGGTCTGCTCCGCACCCTCTTTTCCCTCAGGACCTGGAGGAATTCGAGGGCGCCGAAGGTCCTGCCGGGGTTGAGCACCACGGCCTGCCCGGTCTTGAGGTGCGGCGCGCATAGTTCGGCCACGTACCGGTGTCCGGTCGCAGGGACGACGACCATTATCACGTCGGCGCCGTCCACCGCCTCCTTCATGTCATGGGTGGCAGCTTCCACCACGCCGAACCCCTCGACCGCGCCCTCGACCTCTATGCCGCCTCTGTCGTTGATGTGGTCTATCCGCTCCTTCGACCTGTTCCAGATCCTGGTCTGGAACCCGCTGACTGCGAGGTGCCCGGCCATGGCGAGGCCTCCGTGCCCCGCCCCGAGCACCGCGAAGGTTGGTTTCCTCTCGGTCCTGTGTCGTCTTGCCGGCAAATGCTCACCTTGACCCACAAACTGCGGAGCCGCACGTGTGCATAGAGGTCAACGGTCTGTTGTCGGGGCTCCTGTGATAATGTGTGAATAATGGTGAATAACTATTAAATCATTCCTCGTGATTATCATAGGCCAAAGCAGCTCGAAGAGAAAACCGAGGTGCGCGAGATGACTGCATCGAACGAGACCGTGGAAATAGTCAAGTGGGTCATACGCTCAGACCGGAGGCTCATAACCCTGAGGGGGTTCAGGCACCACCATCACCTTGGTGCGGCGGAGATCTCCCAGGAGTCTGGACGCTCAATCCAGAACATCAGCACGGCTCTGAGGGAGCTCGAGGGGAGGCGCCTGGTCGAGCAGCTCGAGCCCGGAAGGAGGACCTGGAAGAAGTACAGGCAGACCCCGCTCGGGAAGCAGGTGCTCGAGACCATGGAGCGCGAGCTGAGCGCAGGTCTCTTCGAGAAGATGGCGGACGAGCTGTCGTTCAGATATGTGAGGGACGCGTACAGGCTCATCGTGATGGACCCCATCGTGGTCACCAGGACCATGAAGTTGCACGAGGTCGTGGACAGGGTCCTCGCCGACCCCAGGACGCGCAGCGCGTACGTCGTCGACGGGAGGCGCAAGCTCATCGGGATGATAGGACTCAAGCAGATGCTGGAGGCCATCGAGACCTCGCTGTCCGTGTTCGACAAGGGCAGGGGGCAGTCGAGGGGCAAGAGGGCGCCGCTCCCGTTCTCCGTGGAGAGCCACATGTTCAAACCGATCACCGTGAGCGAGCACGACAAACTCCTGACGGCGCTGCAGAGGATGATGAAGCACGGGCTCGAGGACCTCCCGGTGGTGGACGAGAACGGGGTGCTAGTGGGGGAGCTGAACGGGTTCGAGATCCTTCTGCTCGGCAGCGAGTTCATGAAGCGTCAGGCGCGCTCCCAAGAGAGGTGACCCGCGACGCCTGGCATCCCCGCCGTATGCAATCCTGAGATGGACGGTAACTTTTAAATGGGGTAACGGATTATTGCCGACAATGGTCTCAAGGGAGAAGATCAACCGGATCATCGAGGGGTACGACAAGGGCAAGCTGACAATCGCGACGGCCTGCTCGCACACCTCGCTCCAGATTTTCGACGGCGCCCGCAAGGAGGGCCTCAGGACCCTCGGCATCACCGTGGGCCAGAAGACCAAGTTCTACGACGCCTTCCCGAGGGGCAGGCCCGACGAGTTCTTCCATGTCGACAACTACACGCAGCTCCTGGACCGGACGGACGAGCTGATCGAGAAGAACGTGATCATAGTCCCTCACGGGTCGTTCGTGGAGTACATGTCGCCAAAGAACTTCGAGCAGCTCGAGCTGCCGACCTTCGGCAACAGGCGTGTCCTCGAGTGGGAGAGCAACAGGGACATGGAGCGCACATGGCTCGAGTCCGCGGGGCTCGAGATGCCCCGGAAGATCGACGACCCGAAGCTGATAGACAAGCCCGTCCTAGTCAAGTACGACGGGGCCAAGGGCGGCAGGGGCTTCTTCATAGCGAAGGACTACCCTGACTTCAAGCTGGGCATCGATCACACCCAGAAGTACTCCATCCAGGAGTACGTCCTCGGGACCAGGTACTACATACATTACTTCTACTCACCGATAAGGAACGACGGCTACAAGCTCAGCAAGGGCGTCCTCGAGATGCTCAGCGTCGACAGACGCGACGAGAGCAACATCGACGAGATATACAAGCTCGGCTCGCTCGAGGAGCTCAAGAAGCTGGGGCACTTCCCGACCTTCGTGGTCACGGGGAACATCCCCGTGGTCGTGCGCGAGTCTCTCCTCCCGAAGCTGCTGGAGCTCGGCGAGCGCGCGGTCGAGAGCTCCCTCGGGCTCTTCGGCGGGATGCTCGGACCGTTCTGCCTGGAGTGCATCGTCACGGACGACCTCAAGATCAAGGTGTTCGAGATCTCCTCCAGGATCGTTGCGGGCACCAACCCGTTCATCTCAGGCTCGCCGTACTCCGACCTTGTGGAACCCGGCCTCTCAACCGGCCGGAGGATCGCACAGGAGGTCGTGTATGCGCGGGACCATAACGTCCTGCATGAGGTATTATCTTGAACACACAGTACTTCTTCGTGCTGGCAGACGCAGAACTGGAACTGGTGCCGACCGAACTGCTGAAGGAACGATGCATCATCAACAACGCGCGGGCGCGGGGGAAGGCCCCGGAGAAGATCCTCCTGGACGCGTCCCACCACCATCCCGCCTTCGACCGGCTCAAGGAGTCGGAGAGGCGAGGCCGCCCGGACATAGTGCATTTCTTCATGATGCTCTGCATGGACTCCGACCTGAACGCCTCGGGGAGGCTGAGGGTCTTCGTCCACACGAGGAACGACGATGTCATCGCGGTCAACCCGCAGACGAGGCTCCCGCCACACTACCCGAGGTTCGTCGGGCTCATAGAGAACCTGTTCGAGCAGAGGGTGGTCCCGTCGAGGGAGAACGCACTGCTCGAGCTGAGGGAGAAGGTCCCTCTGGCGACGCTCGTCTCCGCGCTGAAGCCGGAAGAGATCGTCGTCCTGGACGAGGGGGGCGAGAAGGCGTACCTCCCCGAGAAGCTGGCCTCCATCAAGGCCGAGAGGGTCGTCGTCATAATAGGCGGATTCTCGAAGGGGACCTTCAGGTCGGACATGTCCAAGTTGAAGGCGACCAAGGTCTCGCTGGGCCAGAGGGCGCTCAAGGTCTGGACCGTCACTGCGAAGGCGCTGTGCGCGGTCGACATGGCCGAGAAGCTCTCCACGATGTCCCTGCCAGCGGCGGAGGAAGTGAAGGGCGAGGCTAAGAAGGCTTCAGCACCTTCAAAACCTCGTCGCGCTCGGAAGACGAAAGAGGAATAGCCCTGCCTCCCGAGATCGACATCGAACGGCCCTTGCCCTTGACGACGCGGCCCACCACGCGCGCCTCTATCCCTTTCCGCCCGCAGGCGTCCGCGTAGGCCTCCGCATCCTCGGGCGCGAAGGTCGCCAGGAGCGCCCCCGAGCCGAGCAGCCCGAGAGGGTCGATGCCGTACTTCCTGCAGATGCGCCTGGTCTCGGGGAACACGGTGACGTTGTCGACCAGCAGGTCGACGGACCTCCCAGATGCGTCCGCGAGCTCGCGGACGCCCATCGCGACGCCCCCCTCTGTCGGGTCGTGCATGGCGGTGACGCCGTACCTGAGCGCGATCTTCGCCTCCGGGACTATGGAGAGCCCGGGGTCGAACAGGTACTTGGCGGCCCTGTCGACCATCCCCTTCTCGAAGACCCTCAGGAGCTCCGCCCTCCTCTCGCGGGCTATCAACGCCGTGCCCTCGATCCCCGCCCCCTTGGTCAGGACCACGAAGTCGCCAGGGCGCGCCCCTGATGTGAGGACGGGCTTCCTGCCGTCGAGGACGCCGTGCATGTCCCCCACGACTATGGGCGCCGATATCCCCGGCGTCACCTCGGTGTGTCCTCCGGTGACTGCGATCCCGAGCTCCCGGGTCGCCTTGGAGATCTGTTTGAAGATGTCCTCGACCTCGGACTCCTCAGTGCCCTCGGGGAGCAGGACGGTCGCCTGGAACCACGCGGGCGCGGCCCCGCGCGTGGCGACATCGTTCGCGTTGACGTGGACCGCGTACCATCCGATGAGGTCCGAAGCGTAGGTGACGGGGTCCGTCTTCAGGACCAGCAGCTGCTTGCCGAGCCTCACGACCGCGGCGTCCTCCCCGAGCTTCGGGCCGAGCACAACCCTCGGGTCCTTCGCCCCCGTGTTCCTCAGCATCCTCCTGAGAACTTCGGGCGGGAGCTTTCCGGTCCTGAGGGCCATGGCGGTTCGAAGGTCGTCGCGGCATAATAGGGTTTGGTCGCGTTCCGTAACCGCGGATAATTCTGCCGAAATATGGACACCAATGCTTTATATTGGTGGGGCTCCTGACCCTTCACGAGGCGTTAGAAATGATCTCGGAGCGTGTGAAGCGCGTGCAGGAATCAGGCACGATGAAGATGAAGGAGCTGGCCGGCAAGAAGAAGGCCGAGGGCAAGAAGATCATCTCCTTCACCGTCGGAGAGCCGGATTTCGATACGCCCAAGCACATCGTCGAGGCTGCGAAGAAGGCGCTGGACGAGGGCAAGACCAGATACCTCGACGCCCCCGGACTCCCCGCCCTCAGGGAGGCTATCGCGGTCGCGTCGAAGAGGGACAACGGGATACCCTGCTCCGCATCCGACGTGCTCGTCACGCCTACGAAGCAGGCGATATTCGAGACCATCATGGCGACGATCAACGATGGCGACGAGGTCATCATGCCCGACCCGTCGTGGGTCACCTACGAGCCGTGCGTGCAGATGGCGAACGGCAAGGCCGTCCCCTGCGTGACCCGCGAGGAGGACGAGTGGAGGATGGTCCCGGAGAGGATCGCCGAGCTCATCACCCCGAAGACCAAGATGATACTCATGAACTCGCCGTCCAACCCGTGCGGGTCGGTCGCGACCAAGGACGACATCAAGGGGATCGCGGACCTGGCCAAGGACCACAACCTCCTCGTACTCACGGACGAGGTCTACGAGAAGATCATCTTCGACGGGCTCAAGCACTACTCCATCGCGGCCGAGCCGGGGATGTTCGACAGGACCATCACCGTCAGCGGCTTCTCGAAGACGTATGCGATGACCGGCTGGCGCATGGGCTGGCTGATCGCCCCGAAGCCGATCTTCAAGGGCATCAACAAGGTCCAGCAGCACTCCATCACCCACGCCTGTTCGTTCGCGCAGTACGGTGCCCTCGCGGCGTTCACTGGCCCGCAGGAGCCGATGAAGGCGATGGTCAAGGAGTTCCAGGAGCGCAGGGACCTCGTCATGAAGATCATCAAGGAGATCCCGCAGCTGCACTGCGACACGCCCAAGGGCGCGTTCTACGTCTTCCCGAGGTACGAGGGCAGCATGAAGTCCGAGGAGATGGCCCTGCACCTCATGGACAAGGCAGAGGTCGCATGCACGGGTGGCGCCGCGTTCGGCGCCTCCGGCGAGCAGCACCTCAGGTTCTCCTACGCGACGGACAAGAAGAGCATCGAGGTCGGCCTCGAGAGGATCAAGAATGCCCTGGCCTGAGGCCGGGGCTCACGCCTTCTTCTCCTCCCTCTTCCGGACGACCTTCCTGCGCAGCCGCTTCGGCTCCTGAGCGAGCAGGGCGGTCGCGGGGTACGCGTCGATGTCCATGCGCTTCTGGATCATCAGGGGCTTGAAACCTAGCTGCCCCCAGACGGCGCGGGCCTCGAAGTTGGCCGCCGCGACGGATAGCTGGACGCTCTTGACGCGGTTCTTCTTGAACCATCTCAGGGCGACCTTCAGCATCTCCTTGGCTATGCCCTTGCGCCTCCTCTCCTGCCTGACGTAGACGTCGGAGATGATCCCGAGGGTCCTCTCCTTGAAGATCGGGGCGTTGGGCGAGAGCATGCAGAGCATGAACCCGACCACGACGCCGTCCTCCTGGGCGACTATGAGCTTCGTGCTCTTCTCCGAGAACTTCTTCGACAGGTACCTGGACCACTTCTCGCGGCTGTCGGTTGCGGGGGTGAAGAGCGGGGAGAGCCTGCCGTGGTGCTCCACGAGCTCGTCCCAGAGTCCGACCACGGCCTCGAGGTCCGTGGCCCGCCCTTCCCTGATCTCGATGACCCTCGCTATTCTCCCAGTCTCCGACAGTGTCCCCTGCCAGTACCGAAGAACCCTTGACGGGGTTAAAGCCTTATCGCCGTGGCGGAGGTCAGGTCAGGTATCTTCCTGACTTTCTCCAGCACGGCTGGCGGGACGTCGTCGTCCAGGGTGAGTATCATCATGGCGGGCCCGCGCACCTTCTGCCTCGCGACCTCCATGCTCGCTATGTTCACGTCGTTGCCGCCGAGCACGGTGCCTACCTTGCCTATCATCCCGGGCTTGTCCATGTGCGCGATGAGCAGGAAGTTTCCCTCGGGCTGTATGTCCACCGAGCTGCCGTCTATCTCGACGATCCTGCCGCCCTTGTCCTGGAGCAGTGCGCCCGCGACCGAGGTCGAAACGCCGTCGGTCCTGAGCGTGACCCTGATCAGGTTCTTGAACTGGCCTGCGTCATCGGATGTGGATGAGACTATGTCCAGGCCCCGGGCCTTCGCCATCGCGAGGGCGTTGATGTAGTTGACATTGTACTCCTCGGACATGGGCCTGAGGAGGCCCGTGACCACGCTCGCGACTATGATCCTGACGTCCTTCTGCGCGAGGTCGCCCCTGCAGGAGACCTCGACCTTGCCGGCGGCGCACTTGCCCATCTGGCATGCCAGCGTTCCCAGCTTCTCCGCCAGCGGCATGTAGGGCACGAGCTCCGGGTCGAGCTTGGCAGGGAGGTTCACCGCGTTCCTGATGATGTTGTCCTGGAGGTACGCGACGACCTGATCGGCTATCTCGGAGCCGACGTCCTCCTGCGCCTCGCTCGTCGTGGCGCCTAGGTGCGGCGTCAGGATGGCGTTGGGGAGCGTGATGAGCTTGGAGCCCGTCGGCGGCTCGCTGACGAAGACGTCGAGCGCGGCCCCTGCGATCCTGTTCTCAGAGAGCGCCTCGTACAGTGCCTCCTCGTTGACGACGCCTCCCCTGGCGCAGTTTATCAGCACCGCGCTCTTCTTCATCTTCACGAGCTCGTTCTTGCCGACTATGTCCTTGGTCTGCGGCGTCAACGGCGTGTGGATCGTCAGGAAGTCGGACTCCTCGAGGACCCTGTCCAGGGTCACCAGGCGCACGTGGAGCTTGATCCCGACCTCGGGGGAGACCAGCGGGTCGTAGGCGATGACCTTCATGCCGAGGGCGGCGGCCCTCTTGGAGACCTCGGCCCCGACCCTGCCGAGGCCGATTATGCCCAGAGTCTTGCCCGAGACCTGGGCGCCCTTCATCTCCTTCCGCTTCCACTCGCCCTTCTTCATGGACGCGTCCGCCTGCGGTATGCGCCTGGCCAGTGCGAAGATGAGCCCGATAGTGAGTTCCGCGGTGGAGATGACGTTCCCGGAGGGGGCGTTCATGACGAGTATGCCCCTCTCGGTCGCGGCGTCGACGTCGATGTTGTCGACGCCTATTCCCGCCCTGCCGATCACCTTGAGCTTGGAGGCCTCTATGATCTTCCTCGTGACCTTGGTCGCGCTCCTCACGAGCATCACGTCGTAGTCCTTAATCGCCTTGACCAGCTCGTCCTCCTTGAGCCCGGTCCTCACGTCGACCTTGTAGCCCTTCGCCCTCAGCATCTCGATGCCGTTCTTCGAGATGTCGTCCGCGACTAGTACCTTCATCCGAGTCACCCTGCCAGTCAATGTCTCGCTATGCCGGAGTGTGTAGGCGCAACCCCGATATCAATCTGTTGCACGGGTTCGCTGGCGATGTCCGGTTCTGTGCCTCGATTCGGACGTCCTTCGGTGCTTCCCGGCCGACATGTTCACGCCGCAATGCGCGTGGCGCGCGCTCGTGCGCACGGCTATTCTCGACGGGTGCGACGGAGTCCACCAAGGCTTAATAGCCCTCGCGTTTGTATCCGTCCCGGAAGCCCGATGCAGGTCTGCAAACAGCGCGCGGCCGCGAAATGTGCCTTGTCAGACGCGTTCGAATACGTGGCCGACTGGAAGAACTTCCAGAACTATTTCCCGGTCTTCGTCTCCCTTAAGCCGACCACCGTCGTCGAGTACGGCCCAGGGGCATCGTTCGACGGCGTGATCGTCCTGGGCAAGGTCGAGTTGAACACGAACCTGGACGTGGTCGAGTTCCTGAAGAACAAGAAGCTCGTGATGAAGTCGAACCGCGGCATAAGGACGAAGGTGACCTGGGAGTTCAAGGATGTGGGCGGCAGGATCCTGATAACCTTCGACTTCGAGTACGACCTTCCCATTAACCTCGCCCTGCGCCAGGACGAGAAGGACGCGATGGCCAAGAGCCTGGAGCAGGCTGCATGCAAGAGCATGGAGCTGCTGAAGTGGCTCCTGGAGTCTCTCCCGCCGGCGAAGGACGACGATTACTGAGCCCCGTCACTCCGGCGGCAGCATGTTCGGGATGCCGTCCTCGATCGGGTAGTCGACCTTGCACTTCGGGCACGTGATCGACCCCTCGAGGACCTCCTTGTCGTCCTCCTTGACGACCTTGAGCTCGAGCGGATGCTGCTTGCAGACTGGACACGCCAGTATCTCCATGAGCTTCCTCTTCATGGGACTCCCGCACGGGCATCGGCCGGCGCCGTGATAAGCCTTTGTGCCGGGTGGTAGCGAACAGTTATTACAGGCGAGCGTGATTTCGCACGCATGAAGGTCGGGGTCATAGGCGTAGGCTCGATGGGCCAGAATCACGTGCGCATCCTGAACGAGATGGGCATGCTCGCGGGGATCGCCGACGCTGTCCCGGATGTGGCCAGGTCGGTCGCGGCGAAGTACTCTGTTCCGTCCCACACCGATTATCGTGAGCTCCTGGCGACTGACGCCGAGGCGGTCATCGTGGTCACCCCGACCACCACGCACCTCGATGTCGCCACCGACGCTCTGCGCGCGGGGAAGCACGTCCTCCTCGAGAAGCCCATGACGGGCAACTCCTCAGACCTGAAGGGGCTGGTCTCCCTAGCCAAGGCGAAGGGCAAGGTCCTGGCCGGGGGCTTCACCGAGAGGCACAATCCGGCGGTCGGGTTCGCGAAGAAGGCCGTCGAGGCCGGCGACTTCGGCGAGCTCATAACCGCCGCGACGAGGCGCGTCTCCTCCCTCCCGACGAGGATCAGGGACGTCGGCGTGGTCATGGACCTCGGGATCCACGACATAGACGTCGTGCAGCACGTCGTCGCCAGGCCCGCGAGGTCCGTCTACGCCCTCGGCGGGAAGGGCAAGGACATGAAGTACGAGGACCACGCGAACCTGCTCATCGACTTCGAGGGCGGGGCCACGGGGTTCGTCGAGGTCAACTGGCTCACCCCGATGAAGGTCAGGAAGCTCGCCCTCACATGCAGCAAGAACTTCGTCGAGGTGGACTACATGGAGCAGAGCGCGCTGGTCTGCTCCTCGTCGTTCCAGTCCATAGACAAGGGCAACCTGTACAACGTCCCCCTCGAGTTCGACCTGAGGCGCATCGCGCTGAAGAAGGAGGAACCCCTGAAGCGCGAGCTCAGGGACTTCGTCTCCGCGGCCGAGAAAGGGACGCGCCCCCTCGTGTCAGGTGAGGACGCGGTCCACACGCTCAGGATAGCGGAGGCCGCCCTGAGGTCCATGCGGTCGGGGCAGAAGGAAGACCTGGTCTGAGCCCCTGAGAACCTAGATATCCCACCTGCCCGATTGTCCCTCGATGAAGGTACTCGTGACGGGCAGCGCTGGCCAGCTCGGTTCCATAGCGTGCGAGATGATGGCCGACGCGCACGAGGTCATAGGGCTCGACATCAGGCCGTCCCCCTACCCCGGCGTCAAGGAGGTCACCGTCGAGGGCGACATCCGGAGGCCGAAG
>JALOTO010000155.1 GCA_025457845.1 Thermoplasmata archaeon
GGTCATAGGGAAGGAGCTGATCCGGGGCGAGCAGGTCCAACCGAAGCCTGGCCAGAGGCTCCTCAACCTCGGGAAGGACTTCGTGATCTTCTACGACGGTTCGAGGTCGGTCAACGCCAGGTTCGTCCTGCCTCCGGTGCCGTTCGCCGAGGTCGAGGTCCTCGAGGGCGTGGAGAGGGTCGTCTCGTCGAGCCCGTCCACCGTGGGGGACCTGCTCGTCAGGCGCAGCGCGGGCCTGGATGACGACCCAAAGCTAGCTACCGTCCTGATAGGCTTCGACCTGTCCCGCTGAGCGCCCCTATCGTACCTGCGTGTCGAATGAGGAAACGGCCTGAAGAGGCCGTTCGAAGGCGAGGCCCGTCGGCTATATACTTTTTCCAAACCTGGGGGCATGTGTTGAACAACCTCCCAACCGGATGCCGTTTATTCGGCCCCGTTTCCGGGGGGAAAGGCCGGTACTTGGCGAAAGTTTAAATCGAGACTTGACATGCGCATTTTCACTCATGCCGCGCAGATGAGATGTGAGCAGCGCGGCGAGAGGCCATGGTGTTAAGATGGCAGGCAAAGCGAACCCGTTCGAGGAAATGAAGAAGATGGTTGACAAGGCCGGCAAGACGCTCGGCCTCGACCAGGGCATGATTGAGGTATTGAAGAGCCCGAAGAGGGAGCTCACGGTGAACTTCCCCGTCAAGATGGACGACGGAAAGGTCAAGGTCTTCACCGGCTACAGGGTCCAGCACAACGAGGCCCGCGGCCCGTACAAGGGCGGCATCAGATACCACCCCCAGGTGGACATCGATGAGGTCAGGGCCCTTTCGTCCTGGATGACCTGGAAGACCGCGACGGTCGACATCCCCTACGGCGGCGCGAAGGGCGGCATCATCTGCGACCCGAAGAAGATGTCCCTCGGCGAGGTCGAGAGGATGACCAGGAGGTTCGCCTCCGAGATATCGATCATCATCGGCCCGGAGAAGGACATACCGGCCCCTGATGTCAACACCGGCGGCAAGGAGATGGCCTGGATCATGGACACGTTCAGCATGATGAAGGGCTACGCGGTCCCCGGCGTCATCACCGGCAAGCCAAGGGAGATCGGCGGCTCGCTCGGCAGGCCCGAGGCCACCTCTAGGGGGCTCGTGTTCTGCGTCAGGGAGGCGGCGAAGAAGACCGGCCTCAACCTCAAGGGCGCAACCGTGGCCATCCAGGGATACGGCAACGTCGGCGCGTTCGCCCACAAGCTGATCGAGCGCGACTTCGGCAGCAAGGTCATCGCCGTGAGCGACTCCCAGGGCGGCATAATCAACGAGAAGGGGCTCAAGTACGAGGAGGTCATGGCGCACAAGGTCAAGACCGGCTCCGTGAAGAACTTCCCCGGCAGCAAGCCGATCAGCAACGAGGACATCCTCGAGCTCAAGGTCGACGTGCTCCTGCCCTGCGCTCTCGAGAACGTCATCACCAAGGACAACGCCGCGAAGATCAAGGCGAAGATCTCTGGTGAGGGCGCCAACGGCCCGACGACCTTCGAGGCGGACGCCATCATGTACAAGAACGGTGTGCTCGTCCTGCCCGACATCCTCGCCAACGCGGGCGGTGTCACGGTGAGCTACTTCGAGTGGGTCCAGAACAACTACAACTACTACTGGACAGAGGAAGAGGTCAACACGCGCCTCGACCAGAAGATTACCACCGCGTTCCACGAGGTGTGGGACATGAAGGAGAAGCACAAGTGCAACATGAGGGACGCCGCATACTTGTGCGCGGTGAAGAGGGTCGCGGACGCCACGAAGCTCAGGGGCTTCTACCCGTAGACACCCTTTGAAACTCCAAAACCATCCGGGTTTCCCCCGGATGGACGATTCTTCATTTTTCCGCGGAGGGGCGGAGCCATCGACCGCGTGACATGTCACTTGAGCGACGCCTGTATCTCGTCGCCCAGGTCGTCGGCCGGGACCAGGCGCTGCTCGCCCGTCTTCATGTCCCTGAGGGTCACGGAGCGCTTGGCCATCTCCTCCTTCCCGACGATCACGGCGAACCTGGCACCGGCCGAGGACGCGTACTTCAGGTTCTTGCTGAGGCTCCTGCGCATCAGGTCCGAGTCGGCGCAGAGCGCCTGCGACCTGAGCCTGGCCACGATGCCGAAGGCGTACTTGCGCATGTCGTCGCCGGCGGGGATGACATACACATCGATAGGCGCGTAGGGCTCCTTCGGGCCTTCCGCCTCGGACGCGAGTACGACCCTGTCCAGTCCGATGGCGAAACCCGTGCTGAACACCGGCTCGCCGCCGAAGAGCTCCGAGAGCGTGTACGACCCGCCTCCCATGATCTGCTTCTCCGCGCCGAGCTTGGGAGCGTCTATCTCGAAGACCATGCCCGTGTAGTAGTCCAGGCCCCTGACGATGCCGAGGTCGACCTGGCACTCCTCTATCCCGTGGAGCTTGAGGACGGAGAATATCTCGCGCAGGTGGTCCGTCGCCTCGCTCTTCTCGAGCTTGTCGAGGACCTCGACGCTCCCCCTGGTCTCGGCGAGCGTGACTATCCTGTCGAAGAGCTTCCTGGGGAGCGCGCGGGCGTCGAACATGTCGCCCATCGCGTCGAAGTCCTCCTTGTCCAGCATCCTGAGGACATCGGCCGCGGCCTTCTCGTCCTTGATCTCCTCTCGGACGAGCGACTTGAGTATCCCTATGTGGCCGACCCTGACTACGTAGTCCTGGAGGCCGGCGGCGCGTATGCAGTTGACGGCCAGGGCGATGACCTCGGCGTCCGTCTCGGCGTTCTTGGAGCCTATCAGCTCCGCCCCCAGCTGGAAGAACTCCCTGTACCTCCCGCTCTGCGGGTTCTCGTACCTGAAGCAGTTGCCGACGTAGAAGAGCTTGAGGGGTTTGGGCATGTTGGTGAGCTCGTTGACGTAGAAGCGCACCACGGACGCGGTGATCTCTGGCCTGAGGGCCATCTCCCTGTCGCCCTTGTCCTTGAACACGTACATCTCGTCTATGATGCCCTGGCCTGACCTGAGGGTGAAGAGTTCGGAGTGCTCGAAGGTAGGGGTCATGACCTCGCCGAAGCC
This sequence comes from Thermoplasmata archaeon, assembly GCA_025457845.1. Next base: position 3,065 of record JALOTO010000155.1, read on the forward strand.
CGCTCGGGCGCAGGCCTCGCGCATCGCCTGCTCGACCGTCCTGCGCTTGGCCATCTCGGCCGGGCCGAAGTCCCTGGTGCCCCTTGGCCTTTGAATCATCGGGCGCAATATTGCCTACCCTTGCTTAATCCTTTTGGGCGGGCCTGGCGCGGCCTTCATGGTCGCCATCACGCCCTTGCGGGCGAGGGCCATGGGCAGGTCGGCGTATCCCATGAAGCAGTCGTTGAACCGCCTCTCGTCGAACGCCCCTCCCATCGTCCGGGAGATCTCGGTCCTCAGCTCGGCGAACTGATGCACGCCCGTCGCGTACGAGAGGGTCGTTCCGGGTTCCCTGGAGGTCCATCTCACGTTGCCCTCCGAAGCCGACCTGGGGATGCCCGTCATCTCGACGTACTTGTCGACGTACTCCTCGACGGTGGCCTCCCCGCAGGCGAGCTTGACGTCGGCCAAGGCCCCGACATAGTACATCAGGCGCGACGCGGCGATCTGGAAGTAGACCTCGTCGTCTGTCTTGTACCGGTTCTCGTACATCATC
>JALOTO010000156.1 GCA_025457845.1 Thermoplasmata archaeon
AGATGCGGACTTGGCAGACGAGACGATCGTTCACCTGACCGATGCGAACTTCGAATCCGTGACGAAGGGCTCAGCGAAGCTCATAATCGACTGCTGGGCGCCATGGTGCGGCCCGTGCAGGATGCTCGCGCCGACGTTCGAGGCGCTCGCGAAGGACCACAAGGGCAAGGTCACCTTCGCCAAGCTCGACACCGACGAGGCGCCGAGGACCGCGCAGAACCTGGGGATCCACAGCATCCCGACGCTCATATTCTTCAAGGACGGGCAGCAGGTCGAGCGGATGACCGGCGCCCACCCGAGGGCGAACATCGAGAACGTGATGAAGAAGCACTTCTGATCAGCGCTGCTTCAGCAGCCCGTCGAGGGTGTCCCTGAGCTCCCTGTTGCTCGATGCCACGGCCACCTCTCCCCTGGTCTTCTCGAGGAGTGACCGGGCGACGTCCTGCTTCTTCCTGACGGCCACTATCGCGTCTGGGTAGTCGAACCTCATGAGCGCGTGGGAGAGGTCCTCCATCCTGTCGAGGAAGTGGTTGGCCCTCTTGATGTCGCCGCGCTTGAGGGCGTCCAGGCAGAACCTCCTGAGCTCGCCCACGGTGTCGCCGAGCCCCAGGAGGTAGGCGACGCTCCCGACGCCGATCTCGTCGGGGGACGGCACGTCGTCCTTCTCGAGGAGCGACAGGACGATCGCCACCTCGGCGTACTCCTGCAGCGCCCCCTCGACGTATCCTGCGTTGGCGAGGTCCGGGTGCTCCGCGACGAGGCTGTTCATCTGGGAGACCTCGTCCCTGAGCTCCCCGAGGGACGTCCTCTGGTCCTCGCCCCTGTGCATCCCCTTGAGTATGCCGCCCGCGAGCCTCACGACCGCGCGGGACGACTTGAGCGCCACCTCCCGTATGTGGTCCTTCTCGTCCAGTTCCGTCTCGATCCGTTCCACGACCTTCTCCAGGTTCTTCATGCGCTCCCTCCCCTGATGGCGTCCATCCGCCTCACCTTGGCATCGAGCATCGCCCTCTTGCCGATGTCGTGCCTGACCGCGATCCTACCTGAGACATGCGCCAGCGCCCTCTCCGCGGTCCTCTCGGCCTCGTCTATCGAGTCGGCTATGCCGACCACTCCCACAGACCGCGAGGTCGTGGTGTAGACGCGCCCGTCCTTCTCGTTGACGCTGGCGTAGTAGAGCAGCGCCCCCTCTTTGGAGATGGCCTCCTCGTCCACTGTGATCTCCTGTCCCGAGAGCGACTTCGTCCCGTAGCCCTCGGGGACGACGTACTTGCAGACCGAGGCCTTCCCGGCGAAGGCGACGTCGGACTGTGAGAGGCCCCCTTCCGCCATCCTCTGGCATATCCGACCGAAGTCGCTGCTGAGGAGCGACAGGACGTTCATCGCCTCGGGGTCGCCGAACCTCGCGTTGAACTCGATGACCTTGGGCCCGTCCTTGGTGACCATGAACTGGCCGTAGAGCGTGCCGCGGTACTCGCACCCCTCGTCCCTGAGGGCGTCCACCGCCTGCTGGACGATGGCCACCGCGCGGTCGTACTCCGGCCTCTTGAGGAAAGGAAGCAGCCCGTCCTTCTGGGAGTAGGAGCCCATCCCTCCGGTGTTGGGGCCCTTGTCCCCCTCGTACGCCCTCTTGTGGTCCTGGACCGCGGGCGTGGGGACGACCTTCCTGCCGTCGCAGAACGTCTGGACGGTGAACTCCTCTCCGACGAGCTTCTCCTCGACGACGACCCTCGGGGTCCCGCCTATCCTCTGGGAGAAGATCTCCTCTGCGTATGCGAGGATGTCCTCCTTGGACGCCATGTGCTCCCCGAAGACCTTGACCCCCTTGCCTCCGGTGAGCCCAGTCGGCTTGACGACGACCTCCAGGCCCATCCGGTCAAGGGCCGCCTCGACCCCGGCCAGGTCCTCGGTCACCGCGAACTTGACCGCGCCTCCGACATTGTGCTTGAGCATCAGTTCTCTCATGAAACTCTTCGAGGTTTCAATCCTCGCCGCGGCCCTCGACGGGCTCGCGGTGGGTATGCCCGCCGCGGTCAGCCCATCGGCCAGCCCGGCCTCGAGCGGCGCCTCGGGGCCGACGACCGCGAGCTCCACCCGCTTCGCCTTGGCGAACTCCACCACCTTCGCGATGTCCGTCTCCTCTACGAAGGCGGACTCCTTCGCCGCCCGGGCTATCCCCGGGTTGCGGTTCTTGAGGGCGGCGTAGACCTCCGCCCCCGAGCGCGAAAGCGCCGCGACTATGGCATGCTCCCTGGCTCCTCCCCCGACGGCCAGCACTCTCATCATCAACGACCTTCCGGGGCATCCTGTTCAGGTCATAAGAAGGTTGCCACAGCCATGGGTCCGGAGCCACTGCGAATCATTTAAAGCGGCCAACCCTATTCACAGGACGATGAAGCAGACTGGCCACGTCGGCGAGCTGATGACATCGTCCGGCGCGGAGGTCGGGGACGTCGTCGAGGTCACGACGGCAGGCGGGACCTACACCGGGGTCCTCATGCCCCATCACGACTTCAGCGACCCTTCCATCATCACTCTCAAGCTCTCGAGCGGGTACAACGTCGGCCTGAGGGTCGATGACAGGACCACCGTCAAGCTCGTCTCCAGGAAGGAGGAGCGGTCCGCGGTCGAGAGGTCGATGCCGCGCGACCCGTCCAAGAAGGACGTGGCCGTGATCAGCACCGGCGGCACCATCGCGTCCTATGTCGACTACCGGACGGGCGCGGTCCACCCAGCCAAGTCCGCAGAGGAGCTGGTCTTCTCGGTGCCCGAGCTGATGGGCATGTGCAACATCCGCGCCAAGGTCCTGTACGCCATCCTCAGCGAGAACATGAAGGTCTCGCACTGGCAGGGACTGGCCCGCGCCGTGGCCGCGGAGCTCAACTCGGGCGCGGTCGGGGTGATCGTCCCGCACGGGACGGACACCCTGGGCTTCACCTCCGCCGCCCTCTCGTTCATGCTGAGGAACCTCACCGGTCCCGTGGTCTGCGTCGGGTCCCAGAGGTCCTCCGACAGGCCGTCATCGGATGCCACGGCCAACCTCCTGGCCGCCACGAGGCTCTGCCTGGACGGCGACCTCGGGGAGGTCGTGGCGCTCATGCACGGTGAGACGTCGGATTCCTACTGCCTCGCGCACAGGGGGACCAAGGTCCGCAAGATGCACTCCTCCCGCAGGGACGCCTTCAGGAGCATCAACGCCGAGCCCATCGCGAAGGTCGAGGGGCACACGATCGCCTTCAGCGGCCACCATCAGAGGAGGTCCCCTGGCCCGGTCCAGCTCTTCGACAAGATAGACGGGCGCGCGAGCCTGCTCCACTTCTATCCGGGATTCGAGGCGGACCACTTCGAGACCATATCGAGGCACGTCAAGGGCGTGGTCGTCGCCGGGACAGGCCTGGGCCACGTCTCCGAGGAGATCGTGGGCTCGATACGGCGCGCTACCAAGGACGGCGTGCACGTGGTCGTCACGACCCAGTGCCTCCAGGGTGCGGTCAACCTGAACGTCTACTCCACGGGCAGGGACATGCTCGCCGCGGGCGCCCTCCCGGTAGGGGACATGCTCCCCGAGACGGCCTACGTGAAGCTG
>JALOTO010000157.1 GCA_025457845.1 Thermoplasmata archaeon
GCAGACATAATCGCCAGGTCCCGTTCGGGATTGCCGAACGAGCGCTCGCTGGTGCCGGACGAGCTGCGCCAGTACATCTTCAGAGACCCTGATTACGATCCAGCAGCGTGCGTTCTCCTCCTTGCGGACGGATGTCCGGTGGGTTACGGCGGCGTGATGGTCGAGAGAATGAGGATCGCAGCGGGCAAGGACGATGCGATCTTGGACCTCGAAATCATACCAGGGGCGAGGGACGGTTCGACCGAGGAGAGGCTTGTCCAATGGGGACTCGATGTCATCAAGTCTAAGGCCATCGGCACAACACGGCTGAGGATAGAGGCCTCCAACGCATGGAAATTGGGGGTTGCCAAGACGTTTGGGTTCGAGGAGCGCTACCGGATATTCGACCTTGCCCGCCACGGGTCTGCGCCGCTTCCAGAGATCGCCTCTGTTCCAGGGATTAGATTGGAGCGTCAGATGCTGAAGGACTGCTCAGACGACGAGGTCATATGGATGAACGACCTCCTGAACGAGACATTCGTGGACCACTTCAACTCAGTCCCGAACCCACCTGACCGGTTCATGAACATGAGGGATGCGAGCAGGGATGAGTACATGGTCGGGATAGCGATGGGTACCGACGGCCCCGTAGGGATATCCCTGACAGAGCTCAGCTCCGAGTTCAACCGGCAAACCGGGAAGAAATCGGGGTGGATCGTGATGCTGGGCGTCGTCCCGAGGCGGCGTGGCGCTGGGATAGGGCGGCTCCTGCTCGCCGATGGCATGAACTGGCTTCTCGAGAAGGGAATGGACTCACTCAACATCAGCTTGATTGCGAAGAACGAGAAGGCCATGTCGCTCTACACATCTCTGGGTTTCAGGAAGGACCAGGAAGCGATATGGCACGAGAGGCCGACCTCGTAGCGCTGCGGGGCGACAAGCGCGAGAAGACAATCAGACTATTACGAGCCCTAGAATCGTAAGAGCCGCTAGGATGATCATCGCCAGCAGTATCTTGAGCAGGCCCGTCTCGGGACCGGATCTAATAGGTTTCTCTATACGGGGTTGGGCCCGTTGCTCGTCCTGCGTGATGTACGGCTGCGGATACGGACCTACTGTACCTCCCGTTTCACCACCATCTCCGTCATAGCGCTCGGCCGGTATGTAATTGGCGCCGTAGGATCTCAGTTCCTCTTCAGCGTCCAGCCGCGGATTTGAGCGTATTCGCCCAAGCTGCAGCTCGTTCGATCTCTCCATCCTTGAGCGGCCCTGCGGTCTTCATGACCACGAACCATTCTGGAGGTGTGACCGTTGTCGCCCCCTTCCCTATCAGGAGGTCGTTTATCTTCGGCGCGGCGAAGCCGAACATCTTGACCATCCTGCCGCCCAGCCGTGTATCGAATGCAGCGGCTTTCTTCCCTCTTAGGTCCGGGACCGCATTGAGGGTGGACTGTATCGCCGGTGTCGGTCTCCCTCCGTGCGTCGGGGAGCCCACGATGACCAGGTCCGCCGAGACAATGTCTCCAGGCGGGACGTCCGCGACCCTGGCGACCTTGACATCGCCGCCTATCGCTGCTCCAATCGCCTTGGCGATGTTCTCCGTGTTCCCGTGGAGCGAGTCGTAGACGATGATTGTCTTCATGTTCCCACATCACCTGTCTAGAGCACCTGTACGTGTCCGCGCCTAGAAAAGCCCGCTGTAGCGGACGGATGCGACCTAGGTAGTGCCGTAGCCGCTAATCACCAGCAGAACAAGAATGAGGAAGCCGCCGACGGGCACGAGTGCGATCCCCTCCGCTATGGTCGCGGTCCACGCGAGGAGCCCGAGCGGTCTGGAGGTCATGTGCGGCCTGAAGACCGCGCCCATCCCGAGATGGACGGCACAGAAGAAAGGGAACGCGAAGAGGATCTTGTCGTGAAACCAGGATGGGACGGAGGTGCGGAGGACGAGCGTGGCTAGCGCGCAGATCGCGATGGACACGTTGAGGATGACGAGGGCGAGGAACGCCGCCGAGAAGGCCTGTCCGTAGTACTCTGACGTGCTGCCACGTCTGTCGAATGCGTATGTGGCTATGATGGTCGCAGCAATCGCAGTCCATACCAGCGGTCCGTAGAGAAGGGCTCCCCCTTCCCATTCGATGTGTTCGCCGATGTGCGGACTCATGATGACTGAAGCGGAGATGATTAGCAGGAATCCAGAAGCGATTCCCACGGGAAGTAGATCCGCGAGCGAGAGCGGTCTGACGGTCATACACAAACCTCGCGGATGATTCGCGCACGATGTTGATTAACCTTCACATGATGGCGACTCGTCTCGTGAATGGCCGGTCATCTGAGGAGGAGATGATATGTCTGGCTCTCGTTCTCGACCTCGAAACCGAGTGATCTGTAGATGCCGAGCGCTCTTTCGTTCTCCGCGTCGACAGCGATGTGGATGGTATCGTGCCCCAGGTCCCTGAGCCATTGCATCCCGTCCACGAGCATAGCAGCGCCTATCCCGCGTCCCCTTAGGTCCTTCCTGACTCCAAGTATGTTGACCCACCCTGAGCTGACCCCCCTCTCCTCGTTGAAGATCCTACTGTCCTCAACTATGCACACTGCCACATTGCGCCCTCCCGTCTTGGCGAGTGCGACCATCCATGGCTCCTCACAGGCGTCCCTCCACTTGATCCATCGCCAAGCAGGTTCGGGGGCGAAGTCGAAGTGCCCGGCGAAGGTATCGTTGACCACCTCCGAGAACTCGGCGACCTCATCGTCAGAATGATCCTTGAGCATCCTATGGGAGACGGTCGTGCCCTCGGGCAGCATGCTTTTCGGGAGTGGCGCCGTCCCCCTGCAGGCCATCCTGTAGAAGTGGCGGACGCTCTTGAACCCGGCCCTGAGGAAGAGCTGCTGTTTCCACCCTTCGGCCTGTTCTGCTCTCGCGATCGCCTTCTCGACGCTTCTTGTCCTGAGGTATGTGACCGCGCGGCTGACCAGTTCGTCCTCGACCCCAAGCCCCCTCCTGCCGGGGACAACCTGCACTCCGATCCACCCGTCGTTCTTTCCAGCCTCCACGCGCTCCTTCTCCACCACCGCGTCGCAGTACGCTATCCCTTCGTCGCCGTCGAAGACAAGCCACGCCCCTTCCGGGGAGAAATCGGGGTCGTCGAACGCCTCCGAATTGACCTCTGCAAGGGTCTTGTCTCTGTGGTACGGGGTCTCCCTCCTCGAGACGTTCATTATGTCGGTGATCCGCTGGATGTCATCCGGACGCGGATGTCGATACTGGAATGCCACGTCGTCGACAATGGCCATTCCTTAGATGAAGTTTGCGAGAATGATGGGTCGAATGCCATGGGCCGAATCATGTTATAGCGCTCTTGGCGTGGATGATTTGAGTGATGAGTGTATTTGCAGGACACCGAGATGATTTTCTCCTTCGGTGATGCAGGTAATCATCGGTCGACTTCTCGCCCCTGTTGTCCTTTCGAGGGTGGAACTACAATTCGCGTTATGCAGTGCCAGGTGAAGGACATAAGCCCCTTTCTGTTCCCGCCTTGCGACGGTGATGGCATTCGACTATTGCACTCTACCCGCCGACGATGAGAATC
>JALOTO010000028.1 GCA_025457845.1 Thermoplasmata archaeon
GACTACTACTTCGCCATGGAGATGGTGTTGGTGGACTCCGGCGAGTCCGTGCAATGCGACTTCGAGCTTAGCGCCCACGGGATCACCAGGGATGTGACCGTCAAGGGCTTCGTGGAGGACGATCTCGGCGCCCCTGTGACCTCCGGCAACGTCGTCGCATACGCGACTGACGAGATGGGGTCCGACATGCCGTACAACGGCGCGGTCGTCCAGCCCGACGGCACCGGCTACTTCGAACTCAACATCATACCGAGCGACAACGGCGGCGGTGCCATACTCATGGACTACCCTGGCTACAACATGGCCAGCAACGAGACCGATGACCCGCTCGCGGCTGCGACGGCGTATTGGTTCAACATCACTCTCGAGCCCACGTCATATGACGACGACTGCATGATATACGGCCAGGTCTGGGACGGGAGCATGAACAACATCGCCGGCGCAGTGGTCTCGATACGGACCGAGAACGAGTGGGGCGGAGGCTCGTCCAACTACACCTTCTCTGGCCCTAATGGGTACTTCTTCCTCAACGCGACGAACGGGTCCGCCGAGGTCACATGGGCGAAAGGTGGCTACACCAGTTACCAGATCAACATCGACATCAGCTCCGGGCAGTCGAGGGAATGGAACCCAAGCCTGTTCATCCTGGACGGGATGATGCGGGGGAACGTCACCGACCTCTCCACCGGCCTGCCCATCGATGGCGCGCGCGTCATGCAGATCGTGTCCGGCGTGGACTGGGCGAGGTCGTACTCGATGGCGATGACCGATGCGACTGGAGCGTATGAACTCGGGACCTTCGGCGCATCGGGCGAAGGGGTGTATGTCATGGCAGAGGCGGAAGGCTACTCCAGGGACTACACCCAGATGGACATGCCCTCAGGGGCGGACCTCTGGATGGACTTCGGCCTGTGGCCCATCGACTGCGCTGTCACCGGAGAAGTGACGGACGCGGTCAGTATGGCCGTCATAGAGGGTGCGGGCATCTACATCCATAATGACAACTTCGAAGCTTACATGGAATCTGCGGCGAACGGGAGCTTCTACGCTGACATGGTCTCCGGGACCTACGACGTCGAGGTCTGGATGATGGACTACAAGAACTACGTCGACACGGTGGACCTCACCAGCGGCGTCCTGAACTGGTACAATATCTCACTCGTGCCCTACGTCAACTCGGTCGTCGAAGGGACTGTCACCAACTTCTACAACGGGACCCCTGTCGAGGGGGCCACAGTCGAGGTCTGGGGGCCGACGTACCAGACGACGACGACCGAGACTTCGGGCTGGTACGAGCTGAACCTCCCGGACGGGGACTACTCCATACGTGTCACCGCGAGCGACTACGAGGACTACACCTCGACCGTGACGGCTCCTGAACTCGGGACCGAGACTCACGATGTGGACCTGATCCCGAACGAGCCTCCGGCGGAGTGCCGCCTCCACGGCAACACGACTGACGAGTCCGGGACGGCCGGTGTGCCATGGGTCACCGTGAGGGTCTCGATAGTCGATTCCGAGTACGAGAACTACACGTCATCGAACGAGACCGGGGTGTACGAGATCTGGGTGCCCAACTACGGGGACGTGAGGGTCACAGCATCGGCGAGCGGCTACATGGCGACCTTCGACATCATCGACACAACCGGGGTCCTGGACTACGATCTGCAGCTGCCCATGGCGGTGGATTCGGTAACGCCAGTCGTAGATCTGTCCGTGGACCCGGCCGAGAGCGTGAGCGTCTACAACCCGGCCACCGTGTCAGGCGTCGCGACGGATGCGGACCTCAGGAACCTCGACCTGTACGTGATGCTTGAGTACAACGCGACCGCGGATTTCGCCAACTACACGATGATCGAGATGAGGGAATCCACGACGGACCCGTACGATTTCAACAACCCGGACAACCTCGCATACAGCAAGGTCGGGGACGACTACATCGTGGACTTCCAGTGGGACGGCACAGTCGCCAACATCCTCATGCTTGATGACGGCGCGATCTCCCACACCCTGATGTACTGGCAGATGTGGTTCGGGCCGGAGCAGTACTATGCGGTCTCCGGCAGGTATTCGAACTTGAGCGCGGACACCGACGGTTACATGCTGTTCAACCTCACGACTGGGGCTCTGGAGTACTTCATGCCTTGGGACTATCCCGCGACCCCGATCTCGCTGGAACCGCTCGACGCCGGTACCTTCGCCCCTATGGCGATAGTCCTGGAGTTCAGCGCGGCGTCCGGATGGGCACCCTTCGGCGGGACATGGACCAACCTCGAGCCGATGGACGTCTCGACGATGGCCGTCTCCGAGACTGGCCTTGTCCTGGGAGGGGCATGCAAGATCGGTCTGATCGCAGACGACTGGGCGGGTCACAGCGACTACGTGTTCGTCAACCTCACGGTGGACAACACCCCGCCGGTCGCCGACGCAGGTCCCGACTTCGACGGGGTGATAGACACCGATGTCGTGGTGGACGGTTCCTCGTCCTCTGATAACGTGGGCGTCGTCAGCTACTCGTGGTCGATAGAGGACCCGAGCGGATTCACCGTCGTCTACACCGATGCGGTCGTGACCCTGTCGGTCACCGAGTTAGGCAACTATGTCTGCGAGCTGACCGTCACCGATGCCGCAGGGTACTCCGATGTGGACACGGTCATCGTCACTGGGGTCCCCGACGCCCTGCCGACAGCGGACGCGGGGGCCGACGTGACGACTCCTGAGGACGTAGCGACGACCTTCGACGGATCCGCATCTGGTGACGATGTCGGCATAGACAACTACACTTGGTACATCGCCCAGGAGGACTCCTACATGTACGGGGTCGCTCCCGAGTACACGTTCGCGGACCCAGGGATCTACAACGTGACCCTGACGGTCACGGACACCATCGGCCAGGTCTCGGACCCGTCCGATGAGATGGTCGTGACCGTCGAGGACACCACCGTCCCAGTGGCAGATGCCGGGGCCGACCTCACGGTCGACATGGACGCGACGACGGAGCTGAACGCGAGCGCGAGCACGGACAACGGCGTCATCGATTCGTACATCTGGACGTTCGACGACTGGAACGGCTCGGTGACCCTCGACGGCGCGATCGTGAACCACGTCTTCACCGTCGCAGGTGACTATGTCGTCACATTGAACGTGACCGACACCTATGGCAACTGGGCGACGGACACGATGACCGTAACCGTCGAGGATACCGAAGCGCCTGTCGCGGATGCGGGCGAGGACCAGACCGTGGACATGGGCGGAGAGGTGACCTTCGACGGGGCCGGATCGGCCGACAACGTCGGCGTCGTCAACTACACCTGGACCTTCGACGACGGCGGGGATATCACGCTGTACGAGGTAGACCCGGCGTACACCTTCGAGAACGCGGGGACCTTCGTCGTGACGCTGACCGCGACTGACGCCATGGGCAACACCGGCACGGACACGATGACCGTCACGGTGAACGACCTCGTGGACCCCGTCGCGGACGCGGGCGAGGACGCGGACATAACCGCAGGTGACACGCATGTCTTCGACGGCAGCGGCTCGAGCGACAACCTCGGGATCGCGTCCTACGTGTGGACCTTCACCGATGGGGACGATCAGGAACTCACGGGCGTATCGCCCGACTACGAGTTCCTCAACGTGGGTGAGTTCGAGGTCACCCTGACAGTCACGGACGCTGCAGGCAACAGCGACACCGACACGGTCACCATACGAGTGGTCGAGGGCAACGCCGCGCCCATGGCCGACGCGGGCCCCGACCAGACGGTCGAGGCCGGGGACACGGTCGAGTTCGACGGCCTCGAATCGATGGACGACGGCGAGATCGTGAACTACACGTGGACCTTCCTGTACGACGGCGAGACAGTGACCCTGTACGGCTCGGAGCCGACCTTCGCGTTCGAAATCGCGGGCGAGTACACGGTCACCCTGACGGTCGAGGACGACGAGGGTGCCACGGACACCGACACCGTGACCATAACGGTCGAGGAGAAGGCCGGCGGGCTCTTCGAGGACTACTGGTGGGTCCTGCTGGTGGTCGTCGTCGTAGGCGTGGTCGGAGTGGCCGCCTTCATGCTCATGAAGAAGGGCGGTGCAGGGCCGGGCAAGCCTGAGAGCGAGGAGCCGGCGCCCCCGGAGGACGAGCCCGCCCCGCCCGAGGACGAGGAGCTCTAGAGCCGCACGAAGGCATCAAACCCCTGAAACCCCAACCTTTTGATTCTTCCGCTCTCAGCCCGGGCCAGGTCAGGTTCTCTGCGAGCGGATGAGGTCCATGAGCTGGGCCAGGTCGAGCGGCCTCCTGTCCGGGGCGGCCTCCAGGCCCAGCCCGCGGAAGAGCCTCACGACGCTCGGGGGCTCGAGCCCCGCGGACCTGAGGAGCTCCTCGTCATAGAGTATCTCTGAAGGCCTCCCCTCGGCCAGGATGCTGCCCCCCTTGACCACGCAGACCCTGTCCGCCAGCCTTGCGGCCATGTCAAGGTCGTGGAGGGCTATGACCACGCTGATGCCGTGCCTGTCCCTGAGCGTGCGCAGGAGGTCCTCGATGCGCCTTGAGTTGGACGGGTCGAGGTCCCCAGTGGGCTCGTCGACGACGAGTATCCTGGGACTCATGGCGAGCACTCCCGCGATAGCGACGAGCCGCTTCTGCCCTCCGCTGAGGTAGTGCGGGACCTTGTTGACCTCCTTCATCCCGACGATGTCCAGGGCCCACTCCGCCTTCTCCTTGGCCTCCTTCTCGGTCATCCCGAGGTTGATGGGGCCGAACATGACGTCCTCGAGGACCGTCGGAGAGAAGAGCTGCGAGTCCGCCCTCTGGAACACCAGGCCGACTAGCTTCCTGATGTCGGAGACGCTGCCCTTGTCCAGCTCCCTGTCGAAGACACGGATCCTCCCGACATCGGGGGTCATGAGACCGTTGAGATGCTCGATGAGTGTGGACTTTCCCGAACCGTTCGGCCCGCAGAGGGCGACGATCTCCTTCGCATAGACGCGGAAGCACATGTTGTGGATCCCCTGCGTTCCGTCGGGGTACCTGTGGGAGACGCAGTCCACATGGACTATGGATTCCTGGCCTGGCGCACATGCATCGCATCTGTGTTGGGTCATGGGGTCACCACCACCTCGGCAGGTCGGTGTCGAAATACCTCGAGTAGGTCGCGATGGCCAGGAGGGCGCACGACACCGCTACGGCCGCGACCCCGCCTGCCCCCGGTCTGGGGACCGGGGCGGATACGGGCATCTCTCCCGTGAAGCCCCTGGATTCCATCGCCTTCGCTATGTCCTCCGCGCGCTCGAAAGCGTGCAGGAAGGACAGGCCGAAGATCCCCGCGTAGGTCTTCGACTGTCTCACCACCCCCTTCACGACCCTCGCGCTGCGCGCGTTCATAGCGTCTATGACGTCCGTGACCTCATCCGAGGCCACGAACATGAACCTGTAGGAGAGGAGGAACACGCTCGCCAGCGCTCCAGGTAGCAGCCTCTGGGCCATGTGGGCGATGTGGGCGTAGCGGGTGGACATGAACATCGTGAGGGAGAAGGTGACCACGGCAAGCGCCCTGACGAGGAGCTTGTACAGCATGATGATGCCCTGGTCGCTGATGGACACCCTCTCGCCGAGGATATCGACCCCTGCCACCTCGTCCCCGGGCTCGGTGAACACGAACATGACCGCGAGGGTGACGACGAACATCACGGGGAGGGTGAGCCACCCCGCGAGGAGCCCGAAGGGCAGGCGCGCGAGGGCGTAGACCCCGATGCAGACCAGGAGCAGGATGCTCAGGAACACCGCGTCCGTCAGCACGGTCGCGAAGGCGACGACCGTGGCGAGGAGCGCCGCCTTCGTCCACGGGTTCATCCGGTGGACCGGACTGTCCCCCGCCTCGGCATGGTGGGTCACGAGCCTGAAGTCGGGGATGTGCTTGGTGTATGACCTGGTGGACATCAGCCCTCAGTCCCCTTTGCCGTCGCCCCCTCGGCGTCGGCGAGGAGGTCAGGTCTCGTCCGCCCTATGAACGCCACGACGTATCCCGTGATGAGTCCCTCGATGACGCCCGCGACGATGTTGGCGACGCCTATGAGCAGCATGTTCCCCGCGGTCTCCTCTGCGGTCGACGCGGAGTCCTGCACCCCCGACACCACCACGATGGCGATGATCAGCAGGGCGCTGAGTGTCAGGGCGACGACCCCGGATGTGAGGCCGGAGAGGAACCTGTCCACCTTCATGCTCCTTCTCATCAGCCTGTAGACGTAGTACGCGACCAGCACCTCCGTCACGTTGACGAGGGTGTTCGCTCCGATCATACCCCAGCCGCCGTGCCCCACCGCCGCGCTGAAGATGTTGATGATGAGGACAGAGAGGCTCCCGAGGCCTGGCCCTGCGAGTATGCCGATCATGGGGGTGAGATTGAGGTGGATGCCCCCGAAGATCGGGATGCTGACCTGGAAGACCGCGAACCCGACTGCGGTGCACATGGCAGCGATCGCCAGCTTCCTAGGGGAGACCTTGCCCTTGCCCAGGCTGAGGAGCGCGAGGGATATCACCCCTGCCGCGGCCAGCGACCAGACGATGACCCAGAACGGGGAGAACGCGCCGTCCTCGAGATGGATGTGCGCCATGTGACTTGGACCTGGTTGCGCAGCGGAGGCGTGTTTAATAAAATCTTCGACTTGTTTAATAACGAGCCGGTCGGGTGCCGGCGGAATTATTATCGCCTGCCCTGCGCCATGCCGTCGGAGGCAATGTCTTCCAGAAGGGGATGGTAGCCTGCTGACTCCGACACATGTAGCCGTAGTCATCCTGTTCGCGATGCTCTTGGAGCTGAACAGGGACGAGTGGTTCGTCGCCATCACCTTCGGCGCGCTGGTCGACACCGACCACCTCTTCGGCATCAAGACGTACGTCGAGAACAACGGCTGGGAGGCCATCTTCAAGGCTACATGGAACGACGGGAGCGGGAACCAGTGGAAGTCGCTGTTCCACTATCCCGTCTCCGCGTTCGTCGTCGCGCCGCTGTCGGTCGGGTGGAGGTTCCTGATCCCACTGACGTTCTGGGCGTCCCATGTCGGGCTCGACGAACTCCAGAACGCGACCCTGGACCACTCGGTCCTCGTCGAGACGAGCGTGATCGCGTTGACGGTCGCAGGGATACTCGCCGTTGACCGCAGGAGATGGTCCGAGTCCAGGAACCACGGTGACATGGCCGGTTACCTGCGCGGCATATGGCCCAGGATCGCGTCCTGGCTCAGGTCTTCCCTTCCGACGGGCCGCTGATGCGGGAGTAGAACCTCCCGAGCCAGATCACCCACACGACCTCGAAGACGATGCAGATGGTCGCCGGGACCGCCACCATCGGCTCGAACAGGGCGATGGCGACGGTCGCAGTGAGGCCCAGGTTCTTGTAGCTGGCGAAGAGCACGTGGCCGACCCTCTCCTCCTTCGGCCTTCCCATGCGTCTCAGCACGTACTCGGTGCCAAGCCCGGTCCCGAAGGTCCTCACGATGCACGCGGCGGACACGGCCAGGACGAGTAGCGGGTCGTCGAAGAATGCGTTCCTGTTCGCGCCCGCGACCGCGAAGATGAGGATGGCGAACGCGAGGTTCATCGTGACCGTCGAGGTCCTCTTGGCGAAGCCGAGGCGCATCACCCCTCTCGACAGGACCATCGGGAGCGCTATCAGCACGAGGAGATAGCTGACCAGGCTCCAGCTCGACACCGCGGACCCGATGAGCAGGAGGGATATCATGGGCATCAGGGCGAGGGCGAGTATGTAGTTGACCGCCGTAGCGAACAGGGCCCCTCCGGTCCTCCCGCCCAATATCGCCGTGAACGGGACGACGGAGACCGCGGAGGGTGCGGCGGCCATGAGGACCCAGCCCCACCAGATCTCCTCGGAGAACATCCAGCCCATCGCGAGGATGACGCCCGACAGGACGACGTAGTTCAGGAAGAGCGCGACCGCCGCGTCCTTGGCCTGCCCTTTCCCGAAGGCCTCTCCCAGGCGTATGTTGGCGAGGGAGAATGTCATCAGGAGGGCCAGAGAGGCCATCGAGATCTCCTTGGTCAGGGCAGGGAATCCGCCGAGCAGGAGCCCGAGGACGAGGGCTAGGACCATCATGTGGCTGTAGCTCTCGAGGACCTCGGCCGGCCGCATCGTCCGTCGAGAGCGCGTGTCCCGTAGAAAGCGTTTTCCTGGTCCGTCGGCCGGATGGGCCAACCATTATAACGCATACCTCCTGTTACCGAGGGCCATGGGCCTCGTCGAGTGGGGAGTAGAACTCGTGATGGACTGGATACAGACCCACGGGTACGCGGCCATAGTCTTCCTGATGGCGCTAGAGAGCGCCTGCATGCCGGTCCCCAGCGAGATAGTGATGCCCTTCGCCGGCGCCCTCGTCTACGAAGGGGAGCAGCCGGGGTACGTCGGCGACCCGATGACCCTCATAGGGATCACGCTAGCTGGCGCGTTCGGGTGCACTCTGGGGTCCATACTGGCCTATGTCGTCGGGCTCTACGCCGGCAGGCCGCTCATAGTCAAGTACGGGAAGTACTTCCTCATCAGGGAGAAGCACCTGGTGACCGCCGAGAAGTGGTTCGCCAAGTACGGGGACAAGGCCACATTCATCGCCCGCCTCATGCCCGTTGTCCGCACGGTGATATCGCTGCCTGCGGGGATCGCGAAGATGGACTTCAAGAAGTTCGTGTTCTACAGCTTCGTCGGGTCCGTGCCGTGGACCTTCATGCTCGGGTACGTCGGGTACTACCTCGGGCCGAACTGGCGTGACATAGAGCCGGTCTGGAGATACCTCGACATACTCGTCCTGGTGGGCGCCGTGGCCATCGCCATATGGTACGTGCACCGGTTCCGCAAGGACAGGCGCGAGGAGAAGGCCGCTCAGCCGTAGTAGTACTCGCCCCTGGACTTCTGCTCGCGGTCCAGCCTCGAGTCCTTCTTGTTGATCCGGGGCCGGTCGGTGTCCTGGTCCCGCCTGAACGTGATGTCCACGTCCTTCAGGAACCTGTTCATCCCGTCGCGCATCTCCAGCGGGCCCTGGCCGTGCCCCTTCTCGGAGGGCGTGCCGGAGAAGACCATGAGCGAGTCGGCTATGAGGTCTATCATGTAGACGTCGTGGTCGACGACCACGGCGGACTTCCCGAGCTTCTCGATGACCCTCCTGATGGTCTTGGAGGCGCTCATCCTCTGCGAGGAGTCGAGGTAGGCGGATGGCTCGTCCAGGAGGTATATGTCCGCCTGCTTCCCGAGGCACTCCGCGATGGAGACCCTCTGCAGCTCCCCTCCAGACAGGGTCGAGATGTCCTTGTCCATGAGGTACTTGAGGGTGAGGGGCTGGGCGATCTCCGCCTGGAAGAACCCGGCCTCGAAGTCCCTGCCGATGTTCGCGGCGAGCATCTCCCGGACGCTACCCTCGAACTCGGGCTTGATGTACTGCGGCTTGTAGCTGACCGATGCCTCGCCCTGCACCTCGCCGGACGTGGTCTCGATCTCCCCTGCGAGTATCTTCACGAATGTGGTCTTCCCTGTCGCGTTCGGCCCGACCGCGCCGACGACCTCGCCCTTCTTGATGCTCCCCGCCTCGACCGAGAGGGAGAATGTCTTGAAGCGCTTCTTGATCTCCCCGAAGGAGATCAGCACCTCGGACTGCCAGTCGGACCTCGGGGGCCTCCTCTCGAACTTGATCTCCGTGTCCCTGATCCTGATGTTCTCCTCGCGCAGGTAGCCGTCGAGGTAGACGTTGATGGCCGTCCTGACGGCCCTCGGCTGGGCTATCACGCCGTACGCCCCCTCGGAGCCGTAGGTGATGTGGACCAGGTCCGCGAGGAAGTCCATGATCGCCAGGTCGTGCTCTATGACCACGACCTGCTTGGTCTCGCTGAGCTTCTGGATTATCTTCGCGATCTTGAGCCTCTGGTAGATGTCGAGGTACGACGAGGGTTCGTCGAAGAAGTAGACATCCACATCCTTGAGCAGGACCGCCGCTATGGCGGTCCTCTGCAGCTCGCCGCCGGAGAGCTTCTCGATGTCCCTGGAGAGGACGTTGGTGAGCGTCAGCTCCTCGGCGACCTCGTCCATCCTGCCGTGGTCGTCGACCTTCTTCAGAAGGTCGCTGACCTTGCCCTTGTGGACCGCGGGGAGCTTGTCGACGTACTGCGGCTTCATGACGGTCCTGGTCCTCCCCTCCGCCAGCCTCTGGAAGTACTCGTGCATCTCTGTGCCGGCGTACTTCTCGAGGACCTTGTCCCACGACGCCTTGTGGTCGAAGTCGCCGAGGTTCGGGACGACCTGGCCCGAGAGTATGGATATGGTCGTCGTCTTGCCGATGCCGTTCGGGCCCAGCAGGCCGACGACCTGCCCGTGCCTGACGACCGGGAGCCTGTAGAGCCTGAACGAGTTCTTGCCGTACTGGTGGACCATCTCGCCCTCGAGCTCCTTCGGTAGGCCTATGATCTTGATGGCCTCGAAGGGGCACTTGTGGACGCATATGCCGCAGCCGACGCAGAGCTCCTCGGAGACGACGGGCTTGCCCGTGTCGCCCATCGCGATCGCCTCGACGCCCGTGCGCACGGGCGGGCAGTAGTTGATGCACTCGAGGCTGCATCTCTTCGGCTGGCAGCGGTCCTTCAGGACGACTGCGATCCTCATCGGAACGGGTTAAGGAGGGGGCCGTTTAAAAAGCTATCAGCCTTCCAGCCCTCTCTCCAGCTCGGACAGGAGGGGGCCGTGGTCCAGCTCGACGAACCCGACGGTCTTGACCAGCTCGTCCGCGTTGTACTTCTGGCCGTAGGACCACATCTCCCGCAGGTACTTCCCGGCCCTCTCCTCGAGGAACCACGCGTCGCCGAACTTCTCCCTGAGCGCCTCGCGCAACTGGGCGTCCAGGACCCAAGCGCGGAGGTACTCGGCACAGTAGAAGGAGTCGTCGACGTCCTCGAGGAAGTGCTTCCCCGTGTGCTTGAACCTCAAGCCCCTCTGGAGGCAGGTCCTGTAGACCTCCTCGAAGTCGTGGGTGACAGGTCCGTGCCCGTGGTGGAGCTTGAGCTCGTACATCAGCTTGCAGGCGTACCTGCGCAGGAACATGAGCTTGTTTAGCAGCGCGAACCTCACGAACGCGCCGGAGTCCCTCATCCCGAGCGACTTCTCGAGCCAGAGGGGGTCCGTGACCAGATGCTCGAAGAGGAACGCGAAGGCCTCCGTGACGGAGTTGTCCCCCAGGTACCTGTACTCCAGGGGGAGGTCCTGGCGCACGCTGCCGAAGTGCCACGCGTGGCCCCCTTCGTGGAAGAACGCCTGGTAGTCCTTCCAGCCTCCTATGGGCATGATCACCAGCCTGATGTCGTCGGGGACCTTCACGGGGGCGCAGAACGCCCTCGGGGTCTTCCTCGGCCTCTCCTCCGTGTCTATCATGATGTTGCCGTAGGCGGCCCGGTCCATCCCCAGCGTCTTCAGCGTCGCGAAGAATGCCTCGGCCAGCCTCTCCTTCGAGAAGTCGGCGTCGAACTCATTGCCCTTGAAGGCGAACGGGATGTCGTAACTCCACGCGTCCTCGAGCGACAGTCCCGCCCGCTCCTGGAACAGGGCGGACATATGGTCCTCGTAGATGTGTTCGGTCCTGTGGATTAACTCCTCCATGTCGGTCTCGAGGGCTAGGTAATCTATCCCCTTGACCCTGGAGCAGAGGTCGGCGTAGTCCCTGGCCCCTAGCTCCTTGGCGGTCTCGTGAAGGGTCTGCACACGCTCGACCAGCACCGCGTTCAGCTTCGCCGTTTCCGCGAGCTTCGCATCGAACAGAGCCGCCCTCCTGGCATGCTCCGCCTCGGTCCTCAGCCTCAGCGGAACGTGCCTGTACGGGATACCCTCGCCGTCGAACTCCACGACCGACTGCGCCTCGATCGTGTTCGCCCTGTCGGTGAGCTGCTTGACCGCCGCGTCCATGTACCCGAACGTGGAGAACGCCCTCAGGTACCTGGCCTTCCTGGCCTCCTCGGGGGACTCGTCCTCCTCCGCCTTGGAGGCGGCGTCGATAGCCTCCCTGGAGAACAGGTGCGCGTACCTGTCGTATATGCCGACGGTGGCCATCTCGTCCTTGAGGCCGGCGTGGTTGCTGTAGAACTCGAGCATCAGCTCGCCCTGGAAGGCCTCCAGGCCACCAAGAGCTGCCAGACCAACACGCTACGTTTAAGTGCGGTCCCCGCGATTGAGGGCGGCTGGTCAATATGGCTCGGATACTCGTGTGTGTGGCATGGCCTTACGCCAACGGCCCGGTGCATGTAGGTCACGTCACCGGCTCGATCCTGCCCGCGGACATCTTCGCGAGGTTCAACAGGCTCCTCGGCAACGAGGTGGTCATGGTCTCCGGGACGGACATGCACGGGGCCCCAGTGGCGATGGCAGCCGACAAGGAGAAGGTCTCGCCCGAGGTCGTGGCCAACAGGTACCACGAGCTAGACTCCAAGGCCCTTGCCGGGCTCGGCATCTCGTACGACCTGTACACCAGCACCCACACCCGCAACCACCAGGAGGTCGCCGGCGAGTTCTTCACGAAGCTGCTCGCGAACGGTCACCTTGAGAAGAGGACCACCAAGCAGTTCTACTGCGACAGCTGCGCACGGTTCCTCCCGGACAGGTATGTCGAGGGCAAGTGCCCCCACTGCGGCTTCGAACGGGCGAGGGGCGACCAGTGCGACGACTGCGGGAAGGACCTGAACGCGAACGAGCTCGTAGGCGCCAAGTGCCAGATCTGCGGCGGGACCCCCGCGCTCAAGGATACCGAGCACTACTTCCTCCTGCTTTCCAAGTTCAACGAGCCTCTCAAGAAGTACGTGGAGGGCAACCCTCACTGGCGCCCGCATGTCAAGGCATTCACCCTCAATATGCTCGAGGAGGGCCTCCTCGACAGGGCGATCACCAGGGACCTGTCCTGGGGTGTCCCCGTCCCCGTCGAGGGGTTCGAGGGCAAGAGGATATACGTATGGTTCGAGGCGGTCATAGGGTACCTCTCCGCGACAAAGGAGTGGGCCAAGCTCGAGGGCAGGCCGGACGCGTGGAAGGACTACTGGACCGACCCCGCCTGCAGGAGCTACTACTTCCTCGGCAAGGACAACATAGTCTTCCACACCGTCATCTGGCCTGCCATGCTCATGGGATACGGCGGGCTCAACCTGCCGTACGACGTCCCGGCCAACCAGTACATGAACCTGGGCGGACAGAAGTTCTCGAAGAGCATGGGTGTGAGCATCGACATCGGGGACCTGCTGACGAGGTTCAAGCCCGATGTCATAAGGTACTACCTCTCCGCGAACATGCCCGAGATGAAGGACAGCGAGTTCTCGTGGGAGGACTTCGGCCAGAGGGTCAACAGCGAGCTCGTCGCCACGTACGGGAACTTCGTCCACAGGACCGTCTCGTTCACGTTCAAGAACTACGGGCACGTCCCCGAGAAGGGGGCTCTGGACGACAGGGACAGAGCCGCCCTCGACAGGATCGCCTCATCCTCGAAGGAGTACGTCGATGCGATGTCCAAGTGCGAGGTCAGGCGCGGGCTCAAGGTGGTCATGGACCTGGCGCAGTTCGGGAACCAGTACTTCGACTCCGTAGCCCCGTGGTCGCTCGTCGGCCAGGACAAGGCCAGATGCGGTACGGTGCTCCACGTGAACATGCTCATCGCCAAGGCCCTAGCGGTCATGGCCTATCCGTTCATGCCCTTCTCGTCGGAGGGGATATGGAGGCAGCTCGGGATGCCCGGGACCGTCGAGCAGGCCGGATGGGCAGGGGCATCGTCCCCACTGGTCGAGAAGGCCCCGCTGGAGAAGCCAGCTCCGCAGTTCGCGAAGGTCGAGGCGGCCCAGGCGTCGGAGTTCCAGAAGTTCGCGGCCCTCGACCTCAAGGTCGGCAAGGTCAAGGACGTCCAGCCGCACCCGAACGCTGACAAGCTCTACCTGGTCAAGGTAGACATCGGAAGGGAGATCACCATAGTCACGGGCCTGAAGGAGTTCTACACGGCCGACGAGCTGAGGACCAAGACCCTCGTCGTCGTGACGAACCTCGAGCCGGCAGTGCTGAGGGGAGTCAAGTCGGAGGGCATGCTCCTGGCCGCCGAGGATGGCGGCTCGCTCGCACTCCTCACCCCAGAGAAGGACCTGCCCGCGGGGACCTCAAGGAGTTCCAGAAGCTGGAGATGCGCGTCGGGGCCGGCGTCCCCGGCGAGGAACAGGTCCTGGACGTCGGCGGCAGGAAGGTCAAGTGCACCGCGGGGAAGTGCGAGGCGGGGAAGAGCTTCGCCGCTCTGGTGCTCGGAGACAAGGCGATAGTGATGCACGGGCCAGATGGTGTGAGGATCGTCTTCGACAAGCAGATCGGGGCCGGTGCTAAGATCCGATGAGGCTAGATCTCCACATCCACTCCGGGTACTCCCGCGACGCGGCGAACGGCAGCCCCAGGGATGTCCTCAAGAGGGCTAAGGCCGCAGGGCTGGACGGGCTGGCCATCACGGACCACAACGCCATCGATGGCTCGCTCGAGGCGGAGTCGCTGGCGCGCGAGTTCGGACTGATTGTCGTCGCCGGCGTCGAGGTCTCCACGGCTTCCGGGCATGTCCTCGTCTACGGCGTGAAGGACCTGGTCCCCAGGGGCCTGTCGGTCGAGGACACGGTCAGCAGGATACACGAGCTGGGCGGGGTCGCCGTCGCGGCGCATCCGAGGAGGTTCCCGTCCGGGATAGGCCTCGAGATGGCCATGTCCGGGCCCTTCGACGGGATCGAGACCATCAACGGCGGGAATCCCGCGGGGAGCAACGCGGCCGCCAGGAGGATAGCTGAATCCCGCGGCCTGTCCCAGACCGGGGGGAGCGACGCGCACAAGCCTCACGAGATCGGTCGCTCCGTCACGGTCCTCGAGGACGCGACGACCGGGGACGATGTGGTCGACGCGATCAGGAGAGGGACGGCCCGCTCCGACGGCAGGAGCCGCACGGCCAGGGAGGGGATGGTCTACTCGTATGAGACGCTCCTAGAATGGGTCCGCGGCGGCTTCGGCAGGCAGTAGCTCAGATCTTCTCGGCTATGCGCGCAGCGAAGTACTTCGCCTTCTCCGCGAGCTGCTGGGTCTGTATCTCGTTGGATGCCGTGATGATGAGCAGCGCCCTGTTGCCCGCGCTCACGAGCACCATCTTGCCCCTGGTTAGCTCGATCGCGACATGCTGGAGCTTGTCCTTCATCTCGGCCGTGGCGGTCTCCGCCGCCCCGAGAAGGATGGCGGACATGGCGACGAAAGTCTCCAGGTGGACGCCCCTCGGCGGATCCCCTGCGATGTGCATTCCGCTTCTAGAGACGACAGTAGCCTCGTATACAGAGGGAACCGAGCGTACCTCGTCCAGAATCTCCTCGATTGCCAGGTACTCCGCCAATCTATCCCCCCTTCTGACAGGGTGGCTCTGCAATTACCTGATAGGCATATAAAGCTCTCGCCTCTGGTCTGGCTATGCCGTGAACGCCCCACCCGAAGATGACTTATACCACCCGCCCTCGATGGCTTGATATCCACTCACTCTCATCTTGCCGGCCGTAGCCCATGAAGATACTCCACCAGGACGCGAGGACCAACGAGATCAAGCTGCTCGCTGAGACCGTCGACGACCTTTGGCACCTCTACAACCTCATCGACGAGAGGGACCTCGTCTTCGCAACCACCTTCAGGAGGAAGGAGGACAAGAGCGACAAGCTCCGGCCGGAGAGGACGGAGAAGGTGAGGATGCGGCTCGGGATACGGGTGCAGAAGGTCGAGTTCCACGAGTCGGAGGACCGGCTGAGGCTACTAGGGGCCATCGAGTCCGGGCCACAGGACGTCGGGGAGCACCACACGCTCATGCTGTCGCCTGGCGACGACATCACGATCATCAAGCCCGAGTGGGCGACCAAGCACTTCGACAGGATCAAGCGCGCCACCAGCGCATCTGAGAGGCCGACGATACTGTTCGTGGCGATCGAGGACACCGAGGCGGTCATCGCCGTCGCGCGCGAGTACGGGATGAAGGAGCACGCGACCATCACCCGGAACCCGGGCGGCAAGATGTACGAGACTAAGTCGGACGAGGCGGGCTTCATCGACGAGATAGTCGCGAAGGTCGAGCCGCTCCTCCACGGGGCTCCGCTCATCATCCTCGGTCCGGGGTTCACGAAGGAGGCCCTCGCCCGCAGGCTCCGGGAGAAGCTCCCCCAGGCCTCCTCGCTCCTGTCGATCCACTCCACAGGCCAGGCCGGGATGGCCGGCATACACGAGCTGATGAAGCGCGGCGTGGGCGGGAAGGTCCTAGAGGAGTCCAGGGTGGCGAAGGAGACCTGTCTGGTCGAGGAGCTGTTCGCTGAGATCGGCAAGGACGGCATGTTCGCCTACGGGGACGCGGCGGTCGACGCGGCGATTGCATCGGGGGCGGTCAGGGTCCTCCTGATACTCGACTCGAAGGTGCGCACGAAGGGGGCGGACCGCCTGATCCGCTCGGTGGAGGACGCCAAGGGCGAGTTCGTGATAGTCAGTTCGCTCCATGAGGCCGGTCGCAGGCTCGAGTCGCTCGGCGGCGTCGCAGCGCTGCTCAGGTACAAGATGGCCTAGATGAGCCCGAGCTGATGGTGCTGCCTCTGCGCCTTCACTATGTCCATGGTGGCGCTGATCAGCATGCCGATTGGGAACGGCTTGGTCCAGAACGACACCGCCCCGGCCCTGAGCGCCTCGTCCCTGATGGTCTCGTCGGCGCTGGAGAATATGATCGGGATGGTGGGGTCTATGCGCTTGATCTCCTTGGTGGTCTGGATCCCGTCCTTCCCCGGCATCCTGTAGTCCATGATGATGCAGTCTGGCTTGTACTGCATGCTCTGTATGACCTTGACGGCCTCGTCGCCGCTGCGGGCCGAGAAGACGGTGTGGCCCTGGGATTCGAACATGTCCTTGTACAGCTCGCGGATGAAGTCCTCGTCATCGACGACGAAGACCCTGGCCCTGCTGCCGTTCGTCCGAATAGCACCCGAGGTGGTGAATCCTCCCGACATGGCCGCCATCGCCCTGAGACCGGGTCCTAAGTTGCCCATTTCGAGTACCCTGGCTAGGTTGTGTGCGCAAGCTCCGCCCCGCAGAAGCGAGATTTGGCGTGGCTAGTGCATCCCAGTTGTCCCGTTTCGACCGAATGCCTAGATAGTGTATAAAATCTTGCATCAGGACGCCTGTGGACGTCACGCGGTGCCTTGAAGCCCCTGAGAGGGCGGGCGGGGGTACTTGCGCCTCAGGTTGTGGAGCGCGTCCGCGAGGTTCCGGAGAGTGGGGAACGAGATGGCCTGCTCCGGGCAGTGGCTCCTGCATCCCGTGCAGCCCACTACGCAGTTGTACGGGTTGGCGACCACGGTCTCGCCTTCCTGGACGTAGACGCCTTGGTGGCAGAATGCCACGCACGTTCCGCAGCCGTTGCACTTCGCCCGGTCGATCGTCGGGAACCAGGGTATCTCCTTCCGCGGGATGCCCTCGTAGCTCTCCGTCATTCAGAGGCCTCCCCTGGACGCCTTGAGGAGCCTGGTGACGTCGGCCTGCCTGAGCTCCTTCCCTGCCGAGACGATCTTGCCGTTGATGGCCAGCGCGGGGGAGTCGGCGACCCCTCTAGCGGCCATGACCTCCGCGTCAGTGACCTTCACGACCTCCGCCTTGAACCCCGCTGAAGTCAGTGCTTCCTCCACCGCGGAATGTGTGGTGCCGGAGCAAGTCGGCCCGACGAAGACCTCCACGACGAACCCGCAGGCCCGCGCCCTCTCCATGCGGTCCTTGAGGCCCAGGTACTCGTCGTACATGCTGTCGAGGTACTCGCCCTCTGCCTCGCGGGGGATGTAGTTGCTCTCCTTCAGCCCCCTCATGATGACCTCCTTGACGTGGCTCTCGTCGCCCGAGCCGATGGCGAGGGCACTGCCAAGTATGCCGTCATAGTTCGATATACCGACCTCGACTCCCTCCACCTTGATCCGCTTGGTGGTCGTCCTGCCTGGACAGCATGGGTTCGTGTTCATGACAGTCGCCCGGAGGGGGCACCCTGGCTGATGCCCCGCGAATTGCGAACGTTGAAGTGCGATGCGTGCTATAAGATGGTTGTGGGTTCAAAGGAAATTGAAATCCGGGGCAGGGGGCGCAGGAGGAGGAAGGAGGTCCCGCCTGAGGTGCACGCAGGGGTACGAAGGGCGGGAGGGTACTCTTCAGTCGTGTCATCTCTGCCTGACTCGCGCGCACTCTCGGACCGCGCAAAGGTCCACGGGGCGCTGGCGGACGGGATCAGGCTGAGGATGCTGTGGGCTCTGTCGCGGTCGGAGCTCTGCCCCTGCCTGCTGACGGAGATCACGGGCCTAAGCGACTCGAAGCTCTCCTACCACCTGCGGATCCTGAAGGACGCGGGGCTTGTCAGCGTCACGCGGACGAAGAGCTGGCGCGTGTATTCGATAACGGACGAGGGGCGCGCCGAGATCCTCGGTCCCAGAAGAAGGATAAGAAAGGGTTGATAGGTAGGAAGGGAGCAACCACCCTACCTATCTGGGATGGAGTCAACAGTCAAGCGCAGTCAGCCGCTGGTTCGATTCCGGGTTCGCATCCGAGGAGGTCGTACATCTCCTCCCAGCTGTAGTGGTCAGATTCTGCCATTCTTCTCACCTGTTCGCAGAGGATTCTATGCGAAACGAGGGTTAATAGCCTGAAGGGTGGGGGTCAGCGAAAGTACTCCCGCCCGTCTCACTTGGCGTGCCTGACCCTGACCGCCTCGCCTCGCTCCGCCAGGTCCATCTCGGCGGAGCACATCCGCGCTACGCCGACCCCTCTGACCTCGCCCCGATGCGCTATCACGACGTCGTCTCCGATGCGTATCTCGGGTGCGGCCTTCGAGACCCCGACCGCGAAGAGGTTGCCCTTGAGCTGGAAGTCCTCTATCTCCACGGTGTAGGCGTTCGATGGGGCCAGTAGTCTCCCGCCATCCAGTGTCAGGGAGACGAGCCCCCTGTCCCCGGTGAGCATCCCCACCTGCGCTCCGGCCCTGTTGATCCTGAGGTTCGGGTACCTCCCCTGGACCTGTGCCCCTTCGCACAGCATCTCGCCAGCCTCTCCGAACTGGAACCTGCAGCGCGAGCGCATGTCCTCCGCCCACCGGTCGTGCCTCGTGTCCGGCCCGTCGGGGGCGTACTGCCTGAGCTCATCCTCCAGCCTCCTGAGGGCGTCCTTGGACCCGGGGTTCCCTCCCGATGTGTCGGTGAAGTCCCGCAGGACCGAGTTGACCGGCTCCCTCTCGTCCCCGAGGTGCGAGATGACTGCGTCGTAGCGTTGGCTCTCGACCAGCCACGAGACCATCTCCTCCGCCAGCCTCTTCTCGTCCCTGTCCCAGTGGCCTGTGACGGGGATGTCGTAGTCCTGGGCGGGGTATGCCAGCTCGAGTTCCCTCGGGACGAGCCCGAGGGGCGACGTCACGATCACCTCGTGCACAACGTCGGCCGCGCCGCTCGCGACCAGCGCATCCCTGAACCTGAGGTGGCTCTTCGACATCGAGTAGGGTTTCTTGGCAGAGCACGGGATCAGCAGCAGGACCCTGGCGGACGGCGGGCGCGCGTACCTCGCCTCCAGCCTGGCCCTCCACCTGCGCACCTCCGGCCTGGCGAGGGACTCCTTGGAGCCTGCGTGGAACGGCGCCCCCTTGACGGGCGCGTGCATCTCGAGCAGGGGATAGTGGCCGATGTCCAGGAGCCTGAGGTCCTGGACCAGCCACGGGTCGGCCCTTATTCGCGCCTCGACCAGCTCCCTCAGACGCCCTTCCGAGATAGCGTGCCTGACGTGCCTGAGCTCGTCCTCCGCGGCCGCCTGGTTGTGAGCGAGCAGCTCCTGCTTGCCCCTCCTGTCGGAGAGGCAGGACGGGCATGAGCACGGAAGGGCCTTCACCTTCCCGTGTTCCAGGATCCCGCTGTTGGTGAGGTAGAGGCCGCTCTCGGTGGCCATCGAGATGGCGAGCGAATCGAAGACGTCTATGCCGCAGTATGCGAGGAGCGCGAGCCTGTGGGGCAGGGCCGCGGATGAGAGGTAGACGGGCTTCATGAGACTGTCCGGTCCCTTGGCCTTCTCGACCGCGTCCGCGAAGGCCGCGGAATCGAGGAGCAGGGGCGCAGGGTCGGCTATGACGTGGAAAGCCCCGTCCGGTACGGGCGGGGCGAACTTGGAGCCCCTGAAGCCAGGGCTCAGATGAGCATCGCCGGCGGTCTCGCCGGAGAAACCAGACTTCGCGACGACGAGTTCACCGGGCTTCGCCTCGCCTGGCATGGCGAGGCCGAGCGACCCCTTCGGCCTCGGCTGCGAACCCGCGTACGCGATCGCCGGGGTCTCGTGCAGGACGCCGTCGATCTCGAGGGTGCCAACCCTCGCCAGGCCGTCCCGCTCTTTGATCTCGAAGCGCACGGCTACGCATTGCCCGCACTGATATAAAAGGGGTTCCGGGGGCCGGGCCCCCTGGGTTTGACTAGAACGTGGTGACCACGTCGTGTTCGGCGAGCAGCTTCCTCGCCTCCGACGCGGGGACGGGCTTCAGCCCCTCGAAGAGCGCGGCCTCCGGGATCCCGCGGGACTCCATGTCCTCCTTGACGACATAGACCGGGACCTCGAAGTCGTATAGCTCCTTGGTCGCGTCCATGTTCGACGGCATCCCTACCGCCTCGGCCTTCTGCGTGGAGACGGCGTTGTAGACCCCGTCGTCCATCATGAGGACCGTGGTCTTCATGCCGTTGACACGCCTCCTCCAGTCCATATGGCGCCTTTGTGACCAGGACAAGTGTTGAAGCAGCCATCATCATCACCTCGCGATCGTCACTAGCCTGTCAGACTCGGACACGAACCTGAACAGGTCGTTGGTCAGGCTACCGACCTTGGCACCCTTGATCTCCTCGCCGCGTTGGAACCCGCGGGCCGCGAAACAGGTCTCGCAGACCGCTTGGTCGATCCCGTCCGCCGCAGCCTGCTCAAGCTCCTTGCCCACATTGGGGAACCGCTTGGGGTTCTGCCCCGCCTTGACTGCGGTCACCCCCTCGCCGTAGCCGAACATGTGGACCTTGTATCCCTTGGCGCGGGCCGCCTGCGCCAGCTTGACGGCAATGTTCGCGTCCATGGCCATCATCGAGCCAGTCCTCCAGAGTATAGTGAGCGTCTTTGCCATGTCATCACCTCAG
>JALOTO010000029.1 GCA_025457845.1 Thermoplasmata archaeon
GCGGTCAACCTGAACGTCTACTCCACGGGCAGGGACATGCTCGCCGCGGGCGCCCTCCCGGTAGGGGACATGCTCCCCGAGACGGCCTACGTGAAGCTGATGTGGGCCATGGGCCAGACCGACGACCCGGACGAGGTGCGGAAGATCATGCTCACCGACATAGCTGGAGAGATCACGGACAGGAGGGTGCTCTGAGTTGGACCACCGGAGCCTCGGCCTCATGGTCGGGATCGAGATACACCAGCAGCTCAGCACCGGCAAGCTCTTCTGCTCGTGCCCTTCGGACCTCGTCGACGAGCACCACAGGGAGTTCGTCAGGAAGCTGAGGCCGACCCAGAGCGAGATGGGCGAGATAGACAGGGCGGCCCTGGAGGAGGCGGAGCGCAAGCTGCAGTTCAGGTACCAGACGGTGCCCTGCTCCTGCCTCGTCGAGGCCGACGAGGAGCCGCCGCACGACGCCAACAAGCGCGCGGTCGAGGCGGCGCTGGAGATGACCTGCCTCCTGGAGCTCACCGCCGTCGATGAGATCCAGTTCATGAGGAAGATAGTCATCGACGGCTCCAACACCGGCGGATTCCAGAGGACGGCGCTCATATCCACGCGCGGACACCTCGACATCGACGGCAGGAGGATAGGCATCTCATCGGTCTGCCTCGAGGAGGACGCCGCGAGGAAGCTCTCCGAGCACGGCTCGGAGGTCACGTTCAGGCTAGACAGGCTGGGCATCCCGCTCGTGGAGATAGCGACGGACCCGGACATCACCACTCCCGAGGAGGCGCGCAGGGTGGCCGAGCGCATCGGCTCCCTGCTGAGGGCCACCAAGAAGGTCAGGCGCGGCATCGGCACCATACGCGAGGACATCAACATCTCCATCGCGGGAGGCGCGCGCGTCGAGATCAAGGGGGCCCAGGAACTGAGACTCGTCCCGGTCTACGTCGAGGAGGAGGTCAAGCGCCAGCTCGAGCTGCTGGAGGTCAAGCGCATCCTCAGGGAGAGGGGCGCATCCGAGGTGGCGCCCGAGATCAAGGACCTGACGGGCCTGTTCAGGGCGACCAAGTGCAAGGTCCTGAAGGCCGCGACGGAGAACGGCGGCAGGGTCCTGGCAGTCAAGCTCCCCAAGTTCGCCGGCACCCTCGGCAGGACAGAGGCCGGCGTGAAGCGCCTCGGTGCGGAGATGGCCGCGCACGCCCGCGTCGTCGGGGTCAAAGGCCTCTTCCACTCGGACGAGCTCCCAGGGTACGGCATGTCCAGGGCCGAGGTCGAGGACATCGTCACCGAGCTCAAGGCCGAACCCCAGGACGCCTTCGTCCTCGTCGCGGAGGACGAGGAGAGGGCGCGCGCCGCCCTGGTGAGGGCGGTGGACAGGGCGAACGTCGGGATCCAGGGCGTCCCGGAGGAGACGCGTGACCCGCTCCCGGACGGTCAGACGGTGTACAGCAGGCCCCTCCCGGGCAAACACCGGATGTATCCGGAGACCGATGTGAGGCCCATACTCGTGAGCGGCGAGATACTCGAGAGCATCAGGCTCAACCTTCCGGAGCTCCCCGAGGCGAAGTCGGCGAGGTTCGTCAAGCAGTACGGCATCAACAGGGAGCAGGCCGAGTCCCTGATCAACGGGGCCTACGAGGACGAGTTCGAACTCCTGGCAGGGGCGTTCGGCAACGCCCAGGTGGTCGCCAGGGTCTACCTCAACACGTTCCCCGAGCTCGAGAAGGCCGGACTGGCCCCGTCGACGCTGCATGTCGACGCGGTCAAGGACGTCATGTCGCTCTTCACCAAGGGCACGTTCGCGAAGGAGGCCATCCCGGAGGTGCTCGCGTGGATGGTCAAGAACGGGAACGCCGACGCGCAGAGGGCCGCGGACGCGCTCGGCCTCGGCGGGACCGACGAGGCGGTCGTGAAGGAGATCTGCGCGAGGGTCGTCAGGGAGAGGGAGGGCTTCATACGCGAGAGGGGAGAGGCGGCGCTGGGTCCTCTCATGGGCATCGTCATGAAGGAGCTGAGGGGCAAGGCGGACGGGAAGCTCATCAGCGAGACTTTGCGCGCGTTGATAGCACGGCTCCTCGGCTGAGTTCCTTCTTGTTCAGAAGCGTCAGGAAGTCCTTGCAGTAGTCGAGGGCGGCGCTCTGGTCCATGTCCTTGCACTGCAGGAAGCTCCTGCAGAGCTCGTCCAGATCGTTCGGGTTGTTGTACTTTCTGCGTCGTTCCGCGGTCACTGGAGGCACTGTCCCTGTGGGGCCAGCCTATCGCCGTCACTGGAATATAAGCCTTGCTGGTTCGGTATCGGGCTGCGGAGTTCTGAGCGTGAACCTGTACGCGAAGACGGATTCGAAGAACATCTTCTTCTCTTCGATCAGCCCCGCGACGTAGTGGGGCTTCGATGCCCTGAGGACCGTCATGATCCCGCCGACCGACGAGAGGATCATGTAGACCGTCCCCTTCGGCGCGAGGTGCTTCCATGCCTCCTCGAGGAACTTGACCGCGACCTCGCTGCCCTCCCTTCCCCCTGACCAGGCGTGCTCAACCCAGCTGGTCGTCCTCTCCTCGTCCGGGAGGTACGGAGGGTTGAACACTATCACGTCGAACAGCCCCGGGACGTTCTCGAACAGGTCGCTCCTGACCACCTCGACCTTGAGGTCGTTCCTGAGCGCGTTCCTCCGAACGCAGTCCACCGCATGCGGGTTGATGTCCGCGGCGGTGACCACCGCCCCCGCCTTCGCCGCGTGGAGCGCGACGAACCCGGACCCTGCCCCCATCTCGAGTAGGGTCTGTCCTGCCTGCACTTCCACGGCGTTAAGGATGAGGAACGAATCCTCGGCCGGGTTGTAGACCTCGTCGGCCACGTCTATGTCTATGCTAGTGTCCAGCTTCAACGGCACGCGCATGGAGCGGGCGGGGCTTAAGGCTTTACTAGGGAGAGCGCCATCCACGGTCGTCTCGGGATGGACACCTGATGGATGGCTGGGCCGCGGTCGCGCTCGTGGCGATTGTCGTCGGTACGTCGTACTCGTACCTGAAGAGGTTGAACTTCTCCCTTGTGGTCTGTGGCATCTGCGGCGTGGTGTTCGGGATCCAGGTCGTCAACGGCGGGAGCTGGAGCATCATGGCCTCCGACACGTCCATGGCGCTCGCCTTCATGCCCGAGGACCTCGTGGAGCCAGCAAGGACTTACACGGTCATCACATCGATGTTCGCACATGCGGACTTCGGCCATATCCTGCTCAACATGCTCGGCCTCGCCTTCATAGGGATGCCGTTCGAGGAGCGGGTCGGGACGAGGCCGTTCATCGTCCTCTACTTCCTCTCCGGGCTCGCCGGGACGCTGGTGTTCGCTGTCGCCAGGTGGGACGATCCCTATGTGGCGGTCGTCGGCGCGTCGGGCGCGATAAGCGGTGTGCTCGGCGCCTACGCACGCACCTTCCCCAACGAGAGGATGTCGATGATCCTCATGTTCATCCCGCTCCCGCCGATGCGGATATGGGTCATCGTGGGGTTGTTCGTCCTGATTCAGATGGTGCTTGCGTTCGGCTCCACGAACATCGCGTGGGAGGCGCACCTGGGCGGCCTCGCGGCCGGGATACTGTTCGCGCCCGTCGTCGCCAAGATGCCCCTGCACAGGCGGATGAAGCGGATGGTCTCCCTCTCCACCCTGAGGCGCCTCGCGACGACACCGGAGCTGAAGGCGATGCTCAGGATGATCGAGAGCGAGGAGATCCCCGACGTCAGGAGCGCCTGGATCGAGGACTACCTCAGGAAGGCGAGGTGCCCGTCGTGCGGGGCATCCCTCAAAGTCAGGAAGGACTCTGTGACCTGCGAGAGGGGGCACATGCTGTGACGAGGCGGGCCAAGCCGCGGGTCAGGGTGGTCCGCGAGGGCTTCATCCTCAGGAGGGGCGACAAGATCGTCGACGCGTCGTCCACGGTATCCCTCGTCGAGGCGGGAGATTCCCGGATCATAGTCGACACCGGGTCGCCCAGGGACCTCTACGCGATACAGGAGGGGCTCGCCGGGATGAAGGTGGACCTGGAGTCCATCGACTACGTCGTCAACACCCACATGCACATCGACCACTGCGGCTGCAACGACCTCTTCATGCACGCGAAGAAGGTGGCGCACGAGCTGGAATCCCCGCCCCTGGGCACTCTCGTCGTCAGGAACGACGCCATGCTGGTCCCCGGGGTCATGGTCGCGATGACCCCCGGGCACACGGAGGGCTGCATATCGGTCTTCGTCGAGGGGGAGCAGCGCGTCGCCGTGTGCGGCGACGCCATACCGACCCAGGCGAACTTCGCCTCGCATGTGCCTCCCGCGATCAGCGTCAACAAGGGGCTCGCCCTGATGAGCATGGACCGCATCATCCAGTGGGCCGATGTCATAGTCCCGGGGCACGGTCCGTCGTTCGCCGTCAGTGCAAAGAAGTAAGTGCGATGAGCGCAATCGCCGGGGCGCATGACAGTCCCATCCTCCGTCATGGTCGAGTGTCCCATCTGCAAGGAGGAGACTCTGCACGAGGTGCTCTCCGGCCGCGTCGGCGGCAAGGCAGAGGCAATCCTCGATTCGACGGTCAAGTGCAGGCAGTGCGGGCACGTCCATCACAAGGTCCTCAAGGTGGAGAAGCCCATCGAGGTCCCGGTCGTCGTCAGCTGGCTCAAGGAGTCGAAGAGGACCTCCGTGATGCTCGGCCCGGACGAGGTGGTCAACGTGGATGATGAGATCATGTGCGGCGACCTCCCGGTGATGATAACCTCCATCGAGAAGGGTGGAGCGAGGGTCCGCAGGGCGAAGGCCCGGGGCATCGTCACGATATGGGCGAAGAGGTTCGACAAGGTCCACGTCCACTTCTCCGTCAACAAGTCCGGGAAGACCTACGCGGAGGTACTGGATGCCGTCCCGGACGAGGAGTTCTTCATAGGTGACATCCTGAACATAGGCGGGCGGGATGCGGTCATCCACTCCATCAAGCTCAAGAACCACTCCATCAGGATGGGCAGCGCTCTCGCGCGCGACATAGTGCGGGTGTACGCTAGCGTCGTGCGCAAGACCTACACGTGACCTTTAACTCGGCGCAGGTCGATTCTGGTCCCATGACCGACCTGTCCGCCGCGAAGGACAGGCTCATCCTCTCGTTGATGAGGATGGGCTACATCGACACACCCGAGGTGGAGGCGGCGATGCGCGCCGTCCCGAGGGAGGAGTTCGTGCTGCCCGAGCTCAAGGACGAGGCCTATGTCGACACCCCTCTCCCGATCGGTTCGGGCCAGACCATCTCCGCCCCGCACATGGTCGCGATCATGGCGGAGAAGCTGCGCCTCCGCCCTGGCATGAAGGTACTCGAGGTCGGTGCTGGGTCGGGCTACCACGCGGCCGTGGTGGCCGAGCTCGTCCGCCCGGGCGGACATGTCTACACCGTGGAGAGGGTCGAGCCGCTCGCTGAATCCGCCAGGAGGAACCTGCAGAGGGCGGCGTACTCGGAGGACGTGACGGTCCTGGTCGGCGACGGTTCCAGGGGCCTTCCGGAGCACGCCCCGTACGACAGGATCTTCGTAGCGTGCGGGGCTCCGAGCGTGCCGTCTCCCCTGGTGGACCAGCTCGCCGAGGGCGGGATGATGCTCGTGCCCGTCGGCAGCAGGTTCTACCAGGACCTCATCAAGGTGGAGAAGAGAGGCGGGAAGCTCATCAGGACCAACGAGGGGGGTTGCGTGTTCGTCCCCCTCGTTGGCGAGCACGGGTACAGCTGACTCAGAGGTGTCCGAGTATCAGGGACAGGTCCTTCTCCTCGACCACCGCGTCCGCCCTGTCCCTCACGAACCCGTCCATCGGCTGGAACGCTATCCCCCGCCCGGCCCTCTCGAACATCGAGACGTCATAGCGGGAGTTGCCGACGGCCACCGTTTCGGAGAGGTCGATCCCGTACACCCTGGCAGCCTCCACCACCGAGTCGCCCTTGTCCATGAGCTTGACCCTGAGGACCCCCTCGCCGGAGAGTCTTCCAGTGCCATCGGTCGAGAGCCCGTTCGCGAGCTCCATGTCGATCCCGAGCTCGCGCGCTATCCTCCTGGACAGAAGGTCTATGCCAGCGGAGACGATCGCGGTCCTGACGCCCCTCCCCTTCAGCGCGGAGACGGTCTCCTTGGCCCCTGGCATGATCGGCACCTTGGACAGGATGTCGTCGATCCTCCCCTCGGTGACCCCTGGCTCCTTCGCCTTCCAGAGGGCTATGTCCCTCCGTATGAACTCCAGGTCGTCGATCTCCCCCTTGAGGTAGGCGTGGAGGGAGTGGTCGTTGTTCACCTGGAAGTGCCTGTGGACGTAGACCCAGGAGCTCTCGGTGTCCGCTAGGACACCGTCCATGTCGAAGACGACCAGCTTGGCCACATGCCGTGATGGCGCGAAGGTTTATTAAACGGCTCCCTTCATGGCTCACCGTCATGATCACACTGGTGGGCGTCGGGCACGTGTTCGACATCTCCGACGCGGTGAAGAAGGTCATCGCCTCCCGTCGCCCCGACATTGTCTGCCTCGAGCTGGACCCCGCGAGGTACCAGTCCCTCATGAAGAGGGACACCCAAGGGAAGGTCCCGCTGCAGTACCTCCTCCTGTCCAAGATACAGAAGCGGATGGCGGGCAAATTCGGGTCCGAGGTCGGCAACGAGATGCTCGCCGGCGTCGAGGGGGCCAAGTCGGTCGGGGCGCGGATCGCCCTCATAGACATGAACGCCCAGGCGGTGTTCGGGGAGATCTGGAGGAGGATGACCTTCTCCGAGAAGGTCAAGCTCCTCGGAGGGGCCCTCGTCGGGCTTTTCGCGAGCAAGAAGACCGTGGAGAGGGAGCTGGAGAGCTACTCGGAGGACGATTCCAGGTACATCGAGGCCATGGGGAAGGAGTTCCCTGTCGTGAAGGAGGTCCTCATAGACAGGCGCAACGCTCACATGGCGAAGCAGGTGCAGGCGCTCTCCACCATCCACGTCAACATAGTCGCCGTGGTCGGCGACGGGCATGTCCCGGGCATGGCCGAGGCCCTGAAGTCCCTGTCGGTGGAGACGATCAGGCTGAAGGAGCTCAGGGACGGGACGTTCGACGCGACCGGCCCTCCGAGCTACTCGTACTCGTTCGAGTACGGGTGAGGCACATCCTCTTCCCCCGCGGAAAGCATTTAGGCAATGAAGCCGCATCCGAGGGCGCCACGGGTGTTCCCTTGAAGGTCAAGCTCCTGAACTACACCAAGAACCCGGACAGGATATGCGCCGCAGCCGCGCAGTCATGCTACTCGGAGAAGGGCGCGAGCGACCTGTTCGAGGGCACCACCGACGAGCGGGCCGACAAGATGATCAAGAAGGTCGTCGGGATGGGCCACCTGTCGGTCGTGGAGCACGCCCACTTCACCTTCAGCGTGGAGGGGGTATCGAGGTCCCTCACACACCAGCTGGTCAGGCACAGGATCGCATCCTATTCCCAGCAGAGCCAGAGGTATGTCGGCATGGACAAGGCCTCCTACGTCCTGCCCCCGTCCGTAGGCAGGGACAAGGGGGCCAGGGAGAGGTACGAGAAGGCCATGGACGACGCTTGGAGGGCGTACAGGGAGCTGGCCAAGGTCGTCCCGAAGGAGGATGCCAGGTACGTGCTCCCGAACGCGTGCCACACCAACATAACCATCACCATGAACGCCCGCGAGCTGTGGCACCTGTTCAACCTCCGCTGCTGCAGACGCGCGCAATGGGAGATCAGGATGATGGCCTGGAAGATGCTCGCCGAGGTGCAGAAGGTGGCCCCCATACTCTTCGAGAACGCGGGTCCCGGCTGCTGGAGGGGCCCGTGCCCCGAGGGCGAGTACTCCTGCGGCAGGCCGTACAGGAAGGGCGTCCTGCCTTCCGAGGACGAGATGCTGGTCGAGAGCCAGAAACCGAAGGAATGATGCCGCCCGCCCATCGGGCCGGGTCCTGGCTAGAAGCACTCGCCTCATCGCCCGCTGCGGAAGGCATATATATACCATCTACCTTCGGCTAACTTCACAGGTGAGTGTCATGGGCAACATAAGACCGACTTATATCAAGAGGGTTGCCATCGAGCTGGTCCAGAGATACCCAGACCAGTTCACGAGTGACTACCAGCACAACAAGTTGATGGTGTCCAAGCTCACCGATGTCCGTTACGTGTCGATGAGGAACAAGATCGCCGGATACGTGACGAGGTACAGGACCCACTACGAGGCCTAGTCGCCCGTCCTGACACCTGATTCTGCCATCTCACTCGTGGCGGAGCTATCTCCGTCCCTGTTCTGTCTGGCACTCGATGCATCACTGGTTGCTCGGGATAAAATTATATCAAACACAATGGATAAATACGGCCAACCCGATAGGGCGTTGGCCGAGCGAGGCTCACATGCAAGCAGCGGTCGAAGTCAAGGAACTCACAAGGGTGTTCGAACCCAAGAAGAAGAAGGAGGGCAAGCCGGTCAGGGCCCTGGACTCAGCCGACCTGAGGATAGAGAGCGGCGAGCTCTTCGGGCTCCTGGGGCCGAACGGCGCGGGGAAGACCACCCTCCTCAAGATACTCAGCACTCTCCTTCTGCCCACCTCGGGCAAGGCCTACGTAGCGGGCTACGACGTCGAGAAGCAGTTCCTCGAGGTCAGGAAGCGGATAAACATGGTCTCCGGCGGGGAGATGTCGGGCTACGGCCTCCTGACCGTCAGGGAGAACCTGTGGATGTTCACCCAGTTCTACGGCATCAAGAGCAAGACCGCCTCCGAACGCATAGACGACATGCTCGCGAGGTTCGACATGGCCGACAAGAAGAACGAGAAGGTCAGGACCCTCTCGACCGGCCAGAGGCAGAAGATGAACATCATCCGCGGCTTCGTCACCGAACCGGAGATCATATTCCTCGACGAGCCCACGCTGGGCCTGGACGTCAACGCCAGCAGGGTCATCAGGGACTTCATAGTCGAATGGGTCGAGGGGAGGCCGGACAGGACCGTCCTGCTCACGACCCACTACATGGCAGAGGCGGACGAGCTCTGCGACAGGATCGCCATCATAGACCAGGGACGGATACTTGCATGTGACACGCCCAGGAACCTCAAGCGGATGGTCAAGACCAACACGACCTTCAGCCTGGATGTCACGCAGATGCGGGAGAGGCCGGCCTTCGAGAGGCTCAAAGGGGTCGGCAAGTTCAGCACCAGCGACGACGCCGAGAAGGGCCTCACCCACCTGAAGTTCATACTCGAGGACGAGGGCATAGTGTCCGACATAGTCTCCGAGGTACTCAGGTCCGGGTCGAAGATAGTCTCCCTGAGGAAGACCGAGCCCACTCTGGAGGACGTGTTCA
Organism: Thermoplasmata archaeon; assembly: GCA_025457845.1. The sequence continues at coordinate 9,329 of JALOTO010000029.1, forward strand.
TCCAGATGGTAGGGAAGGGGTTGGATTGACAGATACCTGGATGATCCGCAACCTGAGGGCCGTCAGGGGACGGGCGTATCCCCGGGTCATAGGCCTCTCCAGGGAGCCGAGCTGGGTGTTCTTCGGGGTCGTCCTGCCGCTGTTCACGGTGGCGGCCTATGTCTACGTCTACAAGTTCATGGGCGCCAAGCCCGAGTTCATCGGCTATGTCGTGCTCGGTGGCGCCATGACCGCGTTCTGGCTGAACATACTGTGGTCGATGGCCTCCCAGCTCTACTGGGAGAAGGAGATAGGCAACCTCCAGCTCTACCTGATCGCGCCGATATCCCGCATGTCCATACTGGGCGGGATGGCCGCCGGCGGAATGGTCGAGACCACGTTCCGCGCGTCGTCCACACTGGCCCTGGGTGTGTTCGCCTTTGGGGTGAGCCTGACCCTGTCCGACCCGCTGATGCTGGTCGCGGTGTTCGTGGTCACCATGATCGCTCTCTACGGAATGGGCATGATGCTCGCGTCGCTCTACCTGCTCCTGGGGAGGGAGGCGTACCACCTCTCCCAGCTCCTAATGGAGCCGGTGTACTTCGTCTCGGGGTTCTACTTCCCCGTGAGGTACCTTGGCTTCTGGGTCGCGGCCGGCGCGTCCATCGTCCCGATCACCCTGGGGCTCGACGCCCTGAGGCAGCTGTTCTTCGCCTCCGCGACGGAGGACGCATTCATATCCGTCACCTCCGAGTTGGCCATACTGGCGGTCCTCGGGGTAGTCTTCATGTTCCTCGCGAAGTACTCGCTCGATTACATGGAACGGCTGGGCAAGACCACCGGGAGGTTGACCCTCAGATGGCAGTGAAGGGAGACCTGAGGACCTTCAAGAACGCCGCGTGGCTCGGCTGGCAGATGGAGGCGAACTGGACGGACCCGTTCCTGTTCGCGGTCTACTCGGTCGTGAAGCCCCTCGCGGGCACCCTGATACTAGTGTTCATGTACCTGGTGATAACCGGGGGCGAGACGGACAACGCGTTCTTCTCGTACATGTACGTGGGGAACGCGATGTTCATGTACGCCGCGGAGGTTCTCTTCGGGATCACTTGGGTCATACACGACGACAGGGAGCACTACATGACCCTGAAGCAGGTGTACATCGCCCCAGTGAACTTCTACGCCTATGTCTTCGGCAGGGCCGCGATCAAGATAGTGATAACCTCGTTCGGGGTGCTGCTCACCCTCGCCTTCGGCGTCCTGGTCCTGGGGGTGGGGATTGACGTCTTCGCCATGGATATCCCGCTCCTGGTCAGTTCGCTGGTGCTCGGTCTGCTGTTCATAAGCGTGGTCGGACTGGCCCTGGGAGGTGTCTCCTTCCTCACGGCGAAGCACGCCGAGGGCATCAACGAGGGCGTCGCCGGAGTATTCGCGGTGTTCTCCGGCGTGCTCTTCCCGCTTACCATCCTCCCGTCGTGGATGCATCCCTTCTCGAAGGTCCTGCCCATGACCTACTGGATGGAGGCGGTCAGGCGCGGGCTGATGCCGGAGACCATGTCGGAGCTCGACTCGTCATACGGGTACGACGTCACGGGCCTGGCATCCTACGACAACATGTTCGTGTCCGCAGTGCTCCTTCTCTCGGTGGCGGTCTTCTTCGTCTTCTCGTTCGGCCTCTTCAGATACGCGGACATCGTCGCCCGCAGGAAGGGGAAGATCGACTGGACGAGCGCGTACTAGCCGTTCCCAGGCGAGGGTTAGGTATTTCTACCGATGCTCGCATGGAGGGGGCTGACCAGGCAGGCGCATGCCCGAGTGGGGTAGCTTGGATATCCTAGAAGCCTGCGGAGTTTCAGACCTGGGTTCGAATCCCAGCTCGGGCGCCTGCTCCCCTAATGGCCGTACCTCTTCCTTATCCTGCCCATGAGGTCCGCCATGGCCGCACCCTCCTCCTTGGAGACTACCTCCTTCCCGGAGGCGAGGATCCGGTCCGCCTCTTCCTTCGCCCTCCTTATGAGCGCGCCCCTCTCGGTCTCCTTCGACCTGGTCGCGGGGGCCGCCGCGGGCATCGTCGTCGAGACGGCCTCCTTCCTGAACCGGGCCATCGTGTGCCTCTTGCTGAGGAACTTGCCGTCTACGCCCGCCTCGCTTATGGTCTCCAGCGATATCGCCGCGTCATCGAACTCGAAGTCGCGCGCCATGTTCCTGGCGATCTCCCACACCCACGCATCCGCCACGAACTGCTCTGTCGACGCGCCCATCGCCTGGTCCACCCCTCCGAGGCCGGAGCCGAGGTCGGACGGGACCATGGTCTGCAGCGCCACGTGCGCCACACCCTCCCACGCGTTCGCGAGGGTGACGGACAGGCCCTCGGTGCCTATCCCGGTCACCATGGTGGGCAGGCCGTACGACCGGCCCATCTGGCCTATGGCCGTCCTCATGAGAGGCGCCTCGAGCGCCGAGTAGTCTATCGACCCGCCCTGGAGGTCGCCCGGGCATGAGTCGCTGCTGTAGATGAATGGCGCCCCCTCCCTGGCCGTCTGGGAGATGACCAGGCTCGCCAGGTTCTCCGCGTTCACCTGCGCGGTCGTCCCCGCGATGGTGACCGGCGAGGTGAGCCCCGCGACCGCCGCGGACATGGCGACGACCGGTATGCCCCACTTCGACAGCTCGAACTGCCCCTCCACCAGCCCGTGCTCGAAGGTGAGCGGGGAGATCGTTCCACCATGTCCCTGGCCTCCTGCATGTTGGTGGCCATCGCCTGGACATGTTTCCTGGTGTGCCTGAGCGAGACATCGGCCTCGGTGATGCCCTTGAGGTCGACCGGCTGCTCCTGCGCCCCCACCATCGGCCAGAAGAAGTCGGCCTGCGGCATCGCCTCGGACAGGATCGCGAACTTGCGGAGGTCGGTGGAGTCCGCCGGCTTGGTGGCACCGGTCAGCATGTCCTTCATGTAGACCCCCTCGCCGCCGTTCGCGACGAAGAGTCTGCCGCTCGGGATCGTGATGTCGTTCATGCCGTCGCGCGAGGCGAGAAGGATGGACCTCGGCGCCTTCCGAAGGGCCCCGTTGACCATCTCTTCGGGGATTAGGATGCGGGTACCGTCCTTTGACCTGGTCGCCCCCGCGCTGAGTAGCTCGTCGGAGACGAGCGGGCTGTGGACCAGTATGCCCACCCTTTCGAGCACCTTGATAGATGTGCCGTGTATCCGGTCGACGTCATGCCTGCTGAGAATCTCGAGCTTTCCCCTTGCCATGGTGCTCTCCACCTCCTGAGCATCCTGGGAGAAGGTCTAGGTTTTCTAGAACCTTTTGCCACCTCACACACGAAAATCATGCTCAAGGGTCAAATACCGGTTTGGGAATCATCCGCTCCGACAGCCAGGGGTCGCGATCATGCAGGTCGAATGGAAGGCCGCGGTACAGAGGTTCATTCTCAACAACCTCGGACAGATGGACCAGGAGGACATCGAGGTCTGGCTAGATGGGGATCTCAAGCTCTACGAGCTGCTGGAGCCTTTCCTCAGGACGATGGCGCCATACAGGGCAGAGGTCCTGAGGGAGCTTCACCAGATCTCGCCAGCGGAGATACTGGACAAGTTCACCGCGGAACACCCGGACCTGACCATACGCGACAAGAACCTCGCCACGGTCATGATTGGCAAGGAGATAGAGGGTATCAAGGCGGCCCTCGTCTCCTCATGAGCCCTCTGTGAATCGGCGAATGACGAAACGCGATATCCGCATCGACCGACGGCACGACTCTCGGCGCGGGTGCGCCCTGCACTGAACGTTTGTTGACAGCATGGGCCTATATGTGTACGTTCAAAATGTCTTTAACCGCGAGCACATTCGAAGAACTGTGCGCATATGACCCCTGAGAAGAACTCCCCGAAGTCCAAGGAACGGACTTGGATGATGGTCGACTGGGAAGACCGCTACCGGAGCAAGATAATGACGGTCCCTCAGGCGATCTCCACGGTCCGCCGCGGGGACAAGGTCTTCATAGGCTCTGGCGCCGCGGAGCCCCAGACGCTGGTCAAGGCTCTCATCGATTCCTCAGGCCGCCTCGCCGACACGCGCATCATGCACATCATGACGCTGGGTGTGGCACCCTACACCGAGGAGAAGTTCAC
>JALOTO010000158.1 GCA_025457845.1 Thermoplasmata archaeon
ATCCTGGACGGCTCCATGCTGTCCTTGAGCGCGCTCCCTTCCTGGAGGAACTCCGGGTTCATGCACAGGCCGAAGCCCTCCCCGGCGGCCTTCCCCGAGCCACTCTCCAGCAGCGGGAGGACGACGGAATCGGTCGTCCCCGGGACGACCGTGCTCTTCATCACGACGACCTTGTAGTCCCCGGACCGCTTCAGGGCCCATGCAACGTCCCTCGCCGCCCTCTTCACGGGCCCGACGTCGATCCTGCCCGAGGGCAACGACGGGGTCTGGACGCACATGAACACGAATCTCGAATCAATGACCGGCCCTCGTCTGTCGGTCGTGGCACTGAGAGAGCCGGCCTTCACAAGCCTCGCGAGCTCCTTCTCGAGGAGGGGTTCGTAGAACGGGGCCTTCCCCGAGCTGACCGTCTTCACCCGCGCCTCGTCGACGTCAGTCACGGTGACGTCGTGCCCGAGCTTGCCGAACATCACGGCGGTCGCCAGCCCCACATAGCCGGCGCCGACGACGCATATCCTCATCGCGCATGGAACAAGCTGTGTTCGTATTAACCCTTCCGGCCGCCTGGAGGGACCCCTCCGACGGAGGCCGCTCCGTCGCACCGTCATCCTTCCAGCCTTCGCCTGCGGGCCCTTCGCCCCAACATGACCACCAACAGACAGGCGGAGATTACCACCAGCATCGAGTGACCGCTGAACTCAGGTATCGCGGTCCCTTCGACCTCTACGGTCACCGTCGTGGTGTTGGTCAGGCCCATCGAGTCGCGGACCTCGAGGACCACATCGTAGCTGCCCACCTCGTCGAAGGCGTGTACCGCCGTCGTGTCGGCCGTCCATTCCGTGTCCCACGTCCCGTCGCCGTCCCAGTCCCACCTCAACTCAAGGAGTTCCTCAGGATCCTCGTCGTCGGTGGAGGAGGACGCGTTGAACGAATACAGCAGCGCTCCGCCCAGGTCGACCACATCGTAGGTGAAGGAGGCCGTCGGGGCGTAGTTGATGAAGTCGCCCATCAGAGGATAGTAGTCCAAGACCAGGTCGTACCACGAATAGGGGGTGTCGCCGAACCCGTCCGGCCCGAGGACGTCCTGGTCCGGCCCGTGGTACAAGTCCGCCCCGGAGTAGTCAGACCAATAGTTGCCGCCGCCCGGGTAGCTCAGGCTGAAACTGGCGAGGGCATACTCGAGCCAGACATGCTGGCCGTTGCCGGCGAACCAGTTGTGGTGGGCGGTCACGTTCTCCACCATCACCAGCTTGAGGCCTATTTGGTTGTCCGCTATTGTGCAACCATGGATGTCGACGTCAAGGCAGTAGGCCACCGTCATGCCCACCCAGGCGCCTGTCACATCCAGGCCGGATATTGAGACGTTGGAGGCGTTGACCACGAACAGCTGCCCCACCTCCCCGCCCTCGATCTCGACATCGCTGCAGTCCATGACCTGCAGTATCGGCTTGCCGTTGACCAGGTTGTCGTCCGTGATGAGGTGGTAGTCATAGGTCTCGAAGGCCGTGCCCCAAATGCCTATGCCCATGCGCTCGAACTCGTTCCCGGAGATCACCGTCCCCCAGGCATCGTAAATCGACAGGGCGCCGTCATCTGCGAAGATATTCTCGACGATCTGCGTGCCCTCGCAGTCATAGTAGAGCCCCAAGCCGCTGCCATTCACGAACTCGTTCTGGTAGACGAGGCTCCAGGTCGTGTCGAACATGTTCAGGCCCGCTGAGTTGATTTCGTTCCAGAACATGGTGATGTTCGTGGATGAAGTGGTCCCAATGGCGCTCTCGCAGTCGAAGATGAAGTTCCCCCAGACAGCCGTGTCGCTGCAGTACATCACGCAGACACCGTATATCGGGGAAATCTCGTAGAGCGGGGAGGGGGCATTCGACATCACGTTGTCGAAGACCTGGCCGCCCAGACATGAGTCGTAGTGCACCATGTAATCGGTGGCGCTGAGGCTGTTCATCATCACGTATATGTCCTCTGACTGGTACGCCGTGACAGCCGTCTCTCCACCGCAGACCGTGTTCTCCATCACAGCGACGTAGTCGCAGTGGGACATCCAGACAAGGCCCTGCGACAGGAGCTCGTTCCCGAAGATGGTCATGTTGTAGCAGTCATGCATGCCTATCGTCGAGGGGGAGAGGTGGACATTCGCGATTGCCTGCGAATCGCCACACCCTTCGAAGTAGATAGCGTAGTAGAGCCACAGGCCGCCGCACATGACCGTGCTGTTGATCACCGCCACCGAGCTAGAGTAGCGGGCGAGGATCCCGTCTGTGGCCGATGTTATGTCGTTCGAGGTGACCGTGGAATTGTCGACACACGAGAGGCGGATCCCCACTGTCACAGACACGATGATGTTGTCCTCAATCATGCTAGAGGTGGCGTTTGAGTCTAGGACCCCTTCGGACCCGCCTTCGACGTAGTTGCTCGCTACCAGCGTGCGGTCAGAACCCTCGACGTGCACACCGACCCTCCTGCCGTAGAGGGAATTCTCTTCGACGGTGACGTTGTCCGATGCGCTCACCATGACCCCGTATCCCTCCTCCCAAGAGGTGATGTACTCTGTGGTCACCACAGTGCGACTGACGCTGCAGTTGCTGCACCCATCGAGGGAGACGCCCTCTGAGCAGTATATGTTGAACGTGTTGTCCGCCAGGGTCGAATCAGTGACGTTCTCCATGACACATGCCGCCGCGGTGATCCAGTTGCATGTGTTGTTGGCCACCGTCACGGCAGCGCAGTCCCTGATCCTAAGAGCGATGTTGGCGTGGGGCAGGAGGTTGCCGGAGATGTTCACATCCTCCGACGAACCGACATCTACCGTCACACTTGCGTCGTCCATCTGGTTCAGGACGACGCTGATGTTCTCAGAACGGTTGATCGCGACCGAGAACGTGCTCGCGCCGATCACATTGTCAGAGATCATGATGTCGGATGAATCCTCGACGCGCAGGCTGTAGCCGCAGGCGTACGTCGTGACCGCTGCGACTGTCCCGTTCGAGACGCCAGCGAGCACCACGCCGTCGGATATCTGGAGACTGCAGTTGCGGATGACGAAGTGCATCGAGGTGTTCCTTATCTCGATGCAGTTCACCCCGGCCTCCCCCCAGATGTCCCACGACTCGATGACGTAGGGGTCAGAGGGGGTTCCGCTGCCTGACAACACGCCGTTGGGGTGGGTGAAATCAGAGTCACCTTCGATGTATATCGGGTCGTGCGGCACGAGGGCCGATTCCCCTGGACCTGACAAGAAGAGCAGAATGGATGTCATTCCCACCATCGACGCGACAAGAAGCACCGTCCCTCGCCGGAACACCTGAGACCACCCCGACTACGAATGTTAGACCGGCCCCCCTATATTAGGCTTGCCGGGGCCGGCCATCCTGTGGACGTGGCCCCATCCGACGGACCGGCAAACCATTAAGTCGCCCTCAGCCCTTCTTTGCGACGATGAAGGTCGTCATCCCCGCGGCGGGCCTGGGCATAAGGTTCCTGCCCGCGACCAAGGCGCAGCCGAAGGAGATGCTCCCCATAATCATGATTACCGGCCGCGGAAAGAGGGCCATAGAGGACCACTTCGACAAGTCCTACGAGCTGGAGCACAAGCTCAGGGACGGGGGCAACAGGGAGGCGCTCGAAGAAGTCCAGCGGATAGCGTCCATGGCCGACATATTCTACATCCGCCAGAAGGAGCAGCTCGGCCTCGGCCACGCCGTCCTCTGTGCCAAGAAGCACATCGGCGACGAGCCCTTCGCCGTGATGCTCGGCGACGACATCGTAGTCAACGACAGGCCGTGCATCGGGCAGATTGTCGAGACATTCGAGAAGATGGAGAGCTCCGTGGTCGGGGTGGAGAAGGTCCCGAAGTCCAAGGTCTCGAGGTACGGCGTCATCAAGGGCACCAGGGTCAGGGACGACATCTTCAAGGTCGAGGACCTCGTCGAGAAGCCGTCTCCGAAGGAGGCCCCGTCCGACCTGGCGATAATCGGCAGGTACGTCTTCGAGCCCGAGATATTCACCTATCTTGAGAAGATAGGGCCGGGCAAGAGCGGGGAGTACCAGCTCACCGACGCGATGCGCCTCCTCTGCAGGAAGAAGGGGCTCTACGGCCTGAGGTTCAAGGGCCGCAGGTTCGACATAGGCAGCAAGGCAGACTGGATAAGGGCGACGGTCGAGCTCAGCATGGACCGGCCCGACCTGTCCTCGGAGCTGGGGTTCGCCGTCAGGAAGAAGGCCTGAGCGCGCCCCCCTGCCGCTGTGGTTCCATAACCTATTATAGCATCCTCGGGATTCTGACGCACCAGAGGGGTTGCCCATGAGGCTGCTCGCGAAGTACTACAAGATCGACGACGCGAAGGTGGGCGAGGACACCATCGTCCGCGACTTCGTGAACCTGTACGGCTGCAAGATAGGCAACGGCTGCAGGATTGCCGCCTATACCGAGATCCAGAGGGGCGTCACCATAGGGGACAGGTGCAAGGTCGAGGCCTTCGCGTTCATCCCGAGCGGCGTCACCATCGAGGACGAGGTGTTCATAGGCCCCCATGTGTGCTTCACCAACGACAGGCGCCCGAAGGCGGTCGGGGACTGGGAGGTCACGCCGACGCTGGTCAAGAAGGGCGCCTCGATAGGCGCCAATGCCACGGTCGTATGCGGCGTCACCATAGGCGAGGGCGCGCTCGTGGGCGCTGGCGCGGTCGTCACGAAGGACGTCCCAGACGGGGCGGTCGTCGTGGGGTGCCCCGCGAAGGAGATCAAGGTCAAGAAGTGTTCCGCAGGGAAGGGAAAGAGGAGGGACGACAGATGAAGGTACCACAGGCACAGCCCGTGATGACCGAGGAGATGATCCAGGCGGCAGCGGCCGCGCTCAGGACCGAGA
>JALOTO010000159.1 GCA_025457845.1 Thermoplasmata archaeon
GGCCTTGTCGAGGGCACCCAGTGCCATGTCGTACGCGTTGTTCAGCTTCTCGAGAGCCTTCTTCGACTCCTCGAGCGAGTCCTCGTCGAAGTCGAGAGGGGCGCTGTATGTCGCGTTGAGCACGAAGAACCTCACGACCTCGGGCTTGTACTTGGCGAGTATGTCCTGGATAGTGAAGAAGTTCTTGAGGGACTTGGACATCTTCTCCTCGCCGATGGTGAGCATGCCGTTGTGCATCCAGTACTTCACGAACTGGACCCCGTTGTAGGTCTCGGACTGGAGGATCTCGTTCTCGTGGTGCGGGAAGACGAGGTCCGTGCCGCCTCCGTGGATGTCCACCGTCGGCCCGATGTGCTTCAGGCACATGGCCGAGCATTCGATGTGCCAGCCGGGACGGCCCTTCCCCCATGGCGAGTCCCATGCGATCTCACCTGGCTTAGCAGCCTTCCAGAGCGCGAAGTCCATCGGGTCGCGCTTCTCCTCGTCGACCTCGATCCTCGCCCCCGCGACCATCTGGTCGAGGGACTGTCCGGAGAGCTTCCCGTAATCGACGACCTTCGCGACGCTGAAGTAGACCGACCCCCGCGACTCGTATGCGAAGCCCTTGTCGACCAGCCCCTTGACCATCGCGACGATCTCGGGCATGGTCTCGCTCGCCTTGGGGTAGACGTCCGCGGGCTTGACCTTCAACGTCCTCATGTCCTTCTCGTATTCCAGGATCATGTCGCTCGAGAGCTTCAGCGGGTCGATGCCCATCTCGTTCGCCCGGGCGATTATCTTGTCGTCGACGTCCGTGAAGTTGGTGACATGCTTGACCTGGTAGCCGCGGTAGCGCAGCCACCGGACTATGAGGTCGAAGTTGATGGCGGACTTGGCGTGGCCAAGGTGGGACCTGTCGTAGACGGTCACGCCGCAGACGTACATGCCGATCTTGCCTGGCTGTACGGTCTCGAGCGGCTCCTTGCGCCTGGTCAGCGAGTTGTGGAGAACTATCGCCATCTTCTATCGCCTCACCGATGGCCTGGGGGATATTCAAGGCTTCTCTTTCACGGGGCAGGCGAGCTCGTCTGGCTGTGGGGCCTTCGGCCTCTGCGGCATGGCCGGCCTCTTGAACTCGGCCCCGAGCTTCTTCTCGATGAGCTCGAGCCTGTACTCCATCTCCGAGAGCGTGTGGCACATGTCCACGAAAGCGTTCACGACCGGGTCTGGAAGGTCCTCGTGGTGGAGGTCGATGCTCGTCGTCCCCTCCCTCTTGACTATCTTCGCGGGTATGCCGACGACAGTGCAGTTGGGCGGGACGGACTTGACGACCACGGACCCAGCGCCGACCCTGACGTTGTCCCCGACGGTGATGGGCCCGAGGATGGTCGCACCCGCGCCTATGACCACGTTGTTGCCGATGGTCGGGTGCCTCTTCTTCTTCTCGGTCGCGACGCCGCCGAGCGTCACGCCCTGGTAAATAGAGACGTTGTCGCCGATCTCGGCCGTCTCACCGATGACCACTCCGGTCGCATGGTCGATGAAGAAGTCCTTGCCCACCTTGGCACCCGGGTGGATGTCAGCGCCGGTGAGCACCCTCGCGAAGTAGTTGATCGCCCTCGCGGTCTTGTACCGCTTCCTCTCGTAGAGCCTGTGTGACGCCCTATGGAACTTGATCGCGTGCATGCCCGCGCTGAAGAGGAGCGCCTCGGCTCTGCTCTTCGGGGCCGGGTCCCGCTCCAGGACTATATCGACATCGCTCCTCGATGGTGCTGGCATCACGGACTCTCCGCAAACAGGTCAGTGCTCAAATACCTTTCTCCAGTATCTGGCAGGAGCACGACGACGATCTTCCCAGGGCCGAGCTCCTTCGCCACGTTCAGCGCCGCGTGGACCGCGGCCCCTGACGAGATCCCCGCGAGTATGCCCTCCTTCCTCGCGAGCCGCCTGCAGGCCTCTGTCGCCTCTCCGGCGGAGACCGTCACGACGGTGTCGTAGGCCGTCCGGTCGAGGACATCCGGGACGAACCCTGCGCCTATCCCCTGTATCTTGTGCGGTGCGGGGTCCCTACCCGATAGGACGGGCGACTCGGCGGGCTCGACTGCCACAATCCTGACCTGGGGATGCTTCTTCTTGAGGGCCTTGCCGACGCCAGTGATCGTGCCGCCGGTTCCGACCCCTGCCACGAATGCGTCTATCCGGTCGACCGCCTTCAGTATCTCCCTCGCGGTGGTCTTGCGGTGTATCCAAGGATTCGCCTTGTTCCTGAACTGCTGTGGCATGAAGGCGTTCTCCGTGACCGCTGCAATCTCCTCAGCCCTCTTCACCGCGCCCAACATCCCGTCCTTGCCGGGCGTGAGCACCAGCTCCGCACCCAGGGCGGACAGCAGCTTCCTCCGCTCCGCGCTCATCGTGTCCGGCATGGTCAGGATGAGCCTGTATCCCTTCACGGCGCAGACCATGGCCAGCCCTATCCCCGTGTTGCCGGAGGTTGGCTCGACCACCACCGTCCCCTCGGCCACGTCGCCGCGCCTCTCCGCGGCCTCGATCATGCTCTTGGCGATCCTGTCCTTGACCGAGGACATCGGGTTGAACGACTCGAGCTTGGCGTAGACCTCGGCGGAACCCTCGGGGACCACCCTGTTGAGCCGCACCATCGGGGTGTTGCCTATCGCATCGAGAATGCTCGACAAGGGACGGTATCTGCTCATCCAAGACCTCCAAGGGCAATCCGAGCGGGCCCTATATGTCCATTGTGCTAAGAATTGTCACGTGCCTGGAGAGCACATTCGTACATCATCATCGGGGCCACGCGCACGGTCAAGGCCGCCAGTGCGATTATCACATTCAACGTTTGAGCCTTGAACCAAGGTTCTAGGCTTGAACCATAACGCCTTTAAGTCACTGACCTCGGTCAGCCGGTTCGCAGGCTTAGCGAGGAGGGGACTCACCGCGGTACGCTGCATGCTCTTCTCGCTTCGCCCACACAGTGGGGGGAGAAACTGAGAAACAAGAAGTTGGTTGTGGGCGCAGTCGCGTTCCTGATGCTGGCCGTGGCCGGCCTCCAGGCGACTGCTGGAAAGGCGATGGCATACACGCTCACCGAGAGCGTCGTCTACACCGAGGGCATCGACATGTTCGGCACGTACGTGACGGAGAACACGGCGGACTTCCCGTTCTCCTTGCTCGGCGCGGCGAACAACGTGCAGTGCGACTGGTCGGATGACATCATATTCCACCAGTTCCCGGTAGGCCAGAAGGTCAGGACCGAGGTCGTCCTTCACGATCTCGACCTGAGCGCAGCGGTCTACACGCTGTCGGCGCACTTCATGATCGAGGTGCTGGATGCCAACAGGGTCCCGACGGGCCAGGTTCTCTACGAGAGCTACATCGCAGAGGGCCTTTGGGTCGACGGGCCGACCGACGCCTACAGCGCGGAAGTGAACGAGCTAGGGTTGCTGCTCTACGGGTACAACTGGGAGACGAGGGGCCTCAAGTCCGGATGGTACAGGATGACCTTCTGGATCGAGGA
>JALOTO010000160.1 GCA_025457845.1 Thermoplasmata archaeon
CCGTCCTCCCCGCCCGACTCGCTGTCGACCGCGATCCCGCTGAACGCGATGTCCTGGTTCGCGAGCCAGGGGAGTGGGGTCACCGCCTCGAGCGAGAGGATGGTCGGGGCCGTGTTGAGATGGTCCAGGGAACTCACGGTGGCGTAGCAGGAGACGACGTGCTCCAGGTCGTAAAGGTTGACCGTCAGCATGAACGTCCCGATCGTCGAGTACACATGGCTCTGTTCGACAGCGGTCGGTACGTCCGTGGACGTGGCGAGGTAGTCGACACTCGTCGTGCCATCTCCCCACAGCCATTCGACAGTGAGCGGGTCGCCCTCCCTGTCCGAGACTACGACGCTGAACGGGCTCTCGTCGCCCGCGATCACCTGGTACGACGACGCCAAGGCTGAGGCGAAGTACGGTGCCGCGTTGCCGTCCGACTCGAGGTTGAACCAGAGCCACGGCATCGTGGACCTGATGGCGAGGCCAGGGTGGGCCGCCCAGTCGCCCCAGCCCGAGAATCTCACATCCGTGTATGCATATAGGCCGAAATCGTAGTAGGGCGGGTTCTCGGTGTACGAGTCGTAGATCATCTGCTGAAGATGGTTGACAAGCAGCTTCCTGTCGTCCGTGTCGACGGTCCTTAGAGCTTGGGACAGCACCTCGTCGTATTCGGACCATCGTCCATCGAGTTCGAGACCTATCTCTTCGAACGCGTCGGTGTAGTTATGGTCGTTGTACCACCAGTCGCCCATCGGCATCTGGCAGTTGTCGCCGCCTTCCTCGATCTCGCTTATCATCCAGCAGCTCAGCGCGCTTCCGATCGGGTCAGGATCCCAGCCCCAGTGCCAGACCCATATGTCGTAGTCACACTTGTACCACGCAATGTTCGTCATGACACCCTCGGACAGCATGGCCGGCATCAACCCGATGCCGGCATCCTGTGCCCAGTTTGTCCACGCGAGTGCGACCCAGTAGTAGGTGGGGTCGGTGTCCGGCGCCTCGCATCTTATTCCGGAGAGTTCGGTGCCCTCGGCGCACCATCCCTCGATGACCGCGAGGGAGTCGGGCCCTGCCTCGAGCATTCCGTCTCCATCGGAGTCGTAACCGTAACCTGCATCTATCAGCACCTGTCGCGCCGCCACCGGATCGAACGGCAGCTGGTTGTCCGGTGTGTAGTGCCAGAATCCGGGTTGGATGACGGAATCTGCCATTGTCGGGAGGCCGAACAGCATATCGTTCACGATGTAGTCCTTGTCCAGACACATCATGATCGCCTTCCTCACCGCGGGGTCCCTGAGGACGGGGTTGCCATCGCAGTATGTGGGTGTGTCGAAGCACTCGGGGACGGCGTTGATCGCGACATCGCAAATCCCGGGTTCCTGCACGGCCATCTTTGTGACTGGTACCGTCGAACCGACGCCGAGCACATCCGTGAAGGTGTTGATGTCTCCTAGGAGGGAGATCGTGTCGACCGCGCCTTCGTTCATTGCGATCGTGAGGGCATTCATGTCCGTGAAAACGGTGTAGAGCAGCCCGTCAATGTCCACGTCCCTGACCTCTGGATAGTCCTCAGCCCCGTGGTAGTTGGGGGCGGTGTTGAACCGGTACCATGCTCCGTCGACCATCGCGTCGAAGTAGAACGGTCCGGAACCGAAGTTGTCCTCTGGTGATATGGTCCCGAAGGGATTGGAGAGGGTGGACCAGTAGTAGCGGCAGAGGATTGGTATGTCCGTGAGGTCGTCGATGATGGTGCTCTTCTCGTAGGCGACGTCGACGGCTACTGTGTAGTCGTCGACCGCCGTGAAGCCCATGCATCCCTCAAGGTTGAATCCCCAGGTATATCCAGGGTTCGCCAGGATGAGATTGAAGGTGTACACGACATCGTCTGCCGTTAGCGGCCAGGAGGTATCAGTCGGATTGGCGGCGTTCCTGAAGTACGCGTTGTGTGTGATTGGAATGGTGACAGTCATAGTGCCATCGGGGTTTACCACGATGGTGTATCCCATCGCGAGGTCGTTCACGGGCCTCTGGATGTCCTCGTCATATGAGAATAGGGAGCTGTAGACGAGCCTGTAGACGACATGGTCTGCGACCATCGTGACCCTCAGCGGGTTCCAGTCGTAAACATCGTCCATCCATCCGACCTTGACGATTGAATCCCCCGTGCTGGTCGCTTCGACCGTCTCCGCCCTTGCCTCATCCGTTCCCAGGAAAGTCAAAGTCGACAGCGCGAGCACCGCGACGATCGCTACAGCTACTATTCGAGCAACTCTAGACGTAAGACTGTTCATGCCATTCCCCTCTCTTCCGCCCACTGACCAAGCAAGAGCATGGCCCTGTGGTCGGCCCGTCTAGTGAACGTATGCTATATAAGTGAGACCCAGGGATGCCCGGCCTCACAGGCCGTTTTCGGATTCATGCCATCGAACCGGCGGATATCGTGGCTTTTTGTGATTGTGGTGAAACCAGGGCGTCGAAATGACCCAGATGTGGCTGCATGCGTTGCACAAGGATGTCCGGCCCTCAGGGTGAGGTGCGACCCCGTCGAAGGTGATATCGTTGAATACCCGTTCGGACGTACTGACCGTCCAGGTATCCGGGGACTGCAAATGACCTCAAGCGGACACGCGCGCATCTTCTCCGTCCTTCTGATCGCATCGATCGCCATCGGTTCGGCCGGCGTCTTGCCTGTCCAGGCTGCGGACCCTGTCCCTCTCTGGACCGTCATGATCTACCTCGATTCGGACAACAACCTCGAACCAGCCGGCGTCGACGACTTCCTCGAGATATCGTCGGCAGGTTCGACTTCGGAGGTCAACCTGCTCGTGCAGATGGACCGATGGGACGGGTCGCCGCCGCCCGCGGACGACACGAGCTACGGTAACTGGCAGGGTGCCATGAGGTTCCTTGTGGAGAACGGCATGACACCCGACGACTCCAACGCCCTCGAGGACCTGGGAGAGGTGGACATGGCTGACCCCGCCACGCTCACGGACTTCATCGACTGGGGTGTAGCGAACTACCCGGCCGAGAACTACGCCCTTGTCCTCTGGGACCACGGCGGCGGATGGATGGGCCTCATCTCCGACGAGTACTCGGACTCCTTCATGGACATGGGCGAGCTGACGACGGCCCTTGCGGACGCGAGCGCCGACAACGGCGGGCTCGTGCTCGACATCCTGGGCTTCGACGCGTGCCTGATGGCGGGCGTCGAGGTCGCGTCGCAGGTGAGCGACTATGCCGACATCATGGTCGCGTCCGAGGTGACCATCCCCTGGAACGGATGGAACTACAACGCGTCCCTATGGCCCCTCGTCCAGACCCCCTCCATGACCGCGGTCGAGTTCGCTCAGATCATAGTGGACGGATACGTCGAATCGTACAGTGCTCCTCTCGCAGGCTACTCGCTCATGGACATAACCCTCTCGTCGACCGACCTCTCGCTTTCTCCAGCGGTCGAGACGGCCGTAGATGCCCTCGCGACCGCCCTTCTGGCGGACCTCGGCGGGTACGTGAACTAC
>JALOTO010000030.1 GCA_025457845.1 Thermoplasmata archaeon
AATGGCGGAATCACCGTCAGGAGTCTTCTCCCGTAGAAGACACCCATCCGAAATTGGCCGCTGTAACGAACGGACAGCGCGATTGCAGAGACGAAGATGAACAACGGAACGGCAAAATGAGAGAGTGCATCAAGTGCGGCTGCGACGGCCATCAACATGTTCAGATGATCGATTCTGTTGAAGTACCCAGTGATATGTATCGATATCACCCCGAGGATTGCGACTCCTCTGAGGCTTCGAATCTCGGCGACCCACAACTGAATCGCCAATGGAACACGATCCCTCCATATTTCAGTTCTCATGGTTGGCACTAGGGGGGCCAACCACACGTCGGCAGCTGGTAGCGATAGGTCACACGCGCCGCAGGGAAACACGGCATGTCAAGAACGCCACCTCCAAAACTCCGACCCCGTGCAGTTCATAGATGATCGCTAGGACATACAACCCAATTGCTGAGTTGCGGAATGGGAGCGACCAAGTGGCGGACGTGAGCAGGACGACAAGCTAGTTATCGATGAACAGTATTTGCCATCAAAGAGGGCACGCTTGTCATCCAGACTCACGGGGGGCATCACGGATTTCGCTCGCCAGGGCAAGAACAGCGCCCGCGAGACCGTCAAGTACTACTCCAAGTCCGGCCGCGACGAGCGACGCTACATCCATGCATCATTCTTCGTGGGGGTCAGCGGGGCCGTCCTGTGGTACATCCTCGCACTCTACTGGGTGACCCTCGGCTTCACGTCCCAGGAGATCGGATGGATGTTCGCCATCGGCTCCGCGACGAGCGGCATCACCCTCCTCTTCAGCGGCTACCTCGCGGACAAGTTCGGCAGGAAGGGGCTCGCCCTCATCGGCCTCATCGGCACCACCGCCGGCATGTCCATGTACATCGCCGACAAGAACTTCCTCCTCTTCGCCGGCGTCAACGCCCTCATAAGCTTCAGCGGCTCCCTCTCTTGGCCGTCGATGATGGCCCTCTTCGCCGGCAAGGCCGAACCCTCCAGGCTGAAGTACCTCTTCGGGCTCCAGTCGTTCACGAGCCAGATCGGCCAGACCATCGGCACTTTCGCGGGCATAGCCGCACCCGGCCTGCTTCCCGGCTTCCTGGCGATCACGGAAATCGACTCCTTCAGGCTGGTCTTCCTGGTCGGGGCGCTCCTGTCAGCGCTCCCGATACTCTACGTCCTCAAGGTCTCGGAACCTCCCCGCGTCAGGGAACGTCTCCTGCTCGAGTTCGACAAGCTGACCAGGAGGAACCTCTACGCCTGGTGCGCCCAGAGCGCCTTCATCGGGCTCGGTGCGGCGCTCGTCATGCCATGGATCTCCATCGTCTTCACCGACGGGATGGGCGCGAGCCTGTGGGAGGTGAACCTCATGCTCCTGCTTACGAGCCTGGTGCTGTCGGCCGGGTTCTTCATCGTCCCGTTCTTCGCTGAGGCCCGGAACCCCGTCAAGATCATAGCGGTCTTCCAGCTCGCGTCGATACTGTTCCTCGTGGCGATCCCGTTCTCGGGCGGACTCGCCATCGCGGCCGTCATGTACGCCACGAGGTCGTTCTTCATGCTGGTGCCCACCCCGCTCGTGAACGGCTACGCCATGAACATAGTGAGCGAGAGGATCCGCGCGTCTTTCATCGCTCTCGGCCAGCTCGCCTGGACGATCGCGTTCATGTGCTCCGAGGCGTTCTCAGGGTACCTCTGGAACGACGACTACACCAAGCCCGACCCGTTCATCTACTGCGGCATACTCTATGTCATCGGCACCCTCGTGTTCTACTTCTACTTCAGGAACGTGAAGGAGAAGCACGAGGTCCGTGCGACCGTCCGGGCCGAATGAGGCACGGAGCGTTCGCTCTTGCCAGGTTACAGATGATGAGGCACAAGGCCTCGGAAAACACGGTGACGGCCTTCAGGCCGCCTTCCTTCTGGACCCCGCCTTCGCGGGTGGCGGCGACTTGCCTTTGAGCCTGAGGGCCTCTTCGAGCAGCTCTGACAGCCACTCCTCGTCCCAGTTCCTGATACGCGCGTCGAAGTACCCGGTGTCGCCTGCCAAGACTTTCGCCCTCCTGCATATCGTATAGTGTCGCAATCATATATCAAGTGTTTGAGCAAAATACTGGACGATTGACCACTAAATCCCCATACCAACACCATTTTGCCCACGCCCCAGCCCGACCTATGCAAATTATTTATAAAAGCAAGTGGTTCCAATCACCCGATGAAGGAGAAGGAGAAGGTTGCTGGCTCTGTGGAGCTCGACGAGCTTGACATTGATATCCTCAGGAGCCTCAACGACAACGCGAGGAAGAGCTTCAGGGACATAGCCAAGGAGCTCCAGGTCTCGCTCACGACGGTCTCCAACAGGGTCAAGGCCATGGAGCGCCACGGGGTCATACAGGGCTACATGCCCATCATCGAGCCGACCAAGCTCGGCTTCGACATCATGGTCGTCATCGGCGTCAAGGTCGTCCACGGGAGGATCGTCGAGACGGAGAGGGACCTCGCGAAGGACCCGGCCGTCTTCGCGGTCTTCGACTCCACGGGGGACTGGGACGCCATAATCATGGCCCGGTTCAAGAACAGGGGAGAGCTCAACGTCTTCGTCAAGAAGGTCCTGGACCACGAGAACGTCGACCGCACGTACACGCAGGTCGTGCTCAACGTGACCAAGGACGAGAAGCGCGTCCTGGTCTGACTGTCGCACTGAGCAGTTTATCTAGCCGCGTGCGGATTCACCACGGGGGCGCCACACGATGGCGGACGAGAGAGTTCAGGTAAGGGCGCCGATGCGGGGGACCGGGATCCTGCTGGGCGCGCTCATGTTCATGTTCCTGTCAGCCCAGGCGGCGCCCTGCGCCTCGGCCCTGGACGGCGCCCCGATTAGCGTCACGTTCGAGTTCCTCCCCGCGGACGACGCGTACTTCCCCGGGGAGTCGTTCGAGGTGGAGTTCACCGTCGTCAACACGATCGTCTCCGGCGACTACGTCTACGATTCCCTCGCATACATGGAGAAGGTCGTCAACGTCTCCGCCCACTTCTCGTGGATGGACGCTGGCGAGTCCGTCTGGAACAACGTCTCGACGACATCCTCGTGGCTGGAGCCGGACGGGGTCGGGACCGGGACCTACTCGCTCGCGGTCGACGTGCCGGCCACCGCCGCCGCCCAGACCTACAGCTACTTCTTCGAGCTCGAGTACCTCGCGCACACCGCGTGGGGGAACATCACGTACTACTGGGGCGTCGGCACGACCTACCACGACCTCGCCGTGACCCTGGCCACGTCCACCGCTCCGGCCGCGGCGACGGCCTCCGTGCCTGCCAAGGTCGCCCCCGGGGACGAGCTCCAGCTCGAGGTCAACTTCACCAACGACGTCCCGCCGGCGTGCGACGGGGACGACTGCTTCCCCGTCAAGGCCATGTGGGTCGAGCCGCGCTTCTCCTGGATGTCCGAGGAGGACGTGGTGAGGACCGATGTCTCGTCCCTGTCCGAGTGGCTCGCCCCCGACGGTGCGGGCTTCCAGCTCTTCTCCGTCTCCGTGCAGGTGCCGGACGACCTCCCGTCCGGAGGGTACACGTACTTCCTCAGGGTGGGATACGTCGAGGACGCCCCCTGGGGAGAGTTCGCCGCCGAGGACGACGGCGAGGCCTCGAGCCTGACGGTCGAGGCGTCCGCTACCGGGGACGGACCGTTCCTGAGCGGGCTCGCGCTGTCCATCTCCCTGATCGCCCTCGCGGCCGTCGCCGTCGCGGGCGCGTTCGTCTACAGGATGTCGAAGGCAGGGAGGGGGCCCTGGGCCACCGCGAAGGGGGCCTATCCGCTGATCCGCCCGCTCCCTGGACAGGTCGTCCACGTCGAGCCGTCGACCGTCTACCTCGTCAAGGAGGACAGGCCGAGGATGGCCTTCGCGATGCTCGCGGAGGCGGTCGAGCGCGGGGCGACGGGCATGCTCGTCTCGAGGGAGCACCCGGACAGGCTCGCTGACATCTATCCGTTCAAGGCCGCGGTCACGCTCTGGCTGACCAGGCGCGCCGGGAAGGACAACATCGACCCCACGGAACTGAGCCTCCTGAGCCTGCGGATCGGCAAGTTCGCCGAGTCGAAGGGGAAGGAGGTCGTGCTCATCGAGGGGATGGAGTACCTCATAACCCAGAACGACTTCGAGACTGTCCTCAGGTTCGTCAACCACATGCACGAGTTCGTCTCGGTCCACGACTGCTCGGTGATCTTCGTCGTCGACCCGCGGGTCCTGAGCACGAGGGAGCTAGCGCTGCTCGAGCGGTCCGCTAGGGTGGTCGAGCCTCCCGAGGAGAAGGAGGCCGCCCCGCCGGGGACGCCGGCCGAGGGGACCTCCTGACCCGGTGTCGGCAAAAGGCTAAATCCGGCGAAGTCAGTGCACCACACGGGGGCAGGAGGCCGGAGGCTCCGGCCGACAGCAGCTTTCGCCCATCGGGATGCAGGGCGCTCGCATCGGAACGCACTAGCTACATCGCGATGAACTACGACTGTGTGCGCGCCCCCTCGAGGGGAGGGAGACGGACATTCTCGAGTCAGCGGGAGGCAACAGGTTCCCAGCCTTCGCCCTCCTCATCCCATTCCTACTGTCGGGCCTGTCGTCCGGCGGCCTCGTCGGGCTCGACGACGCCCCTGCCGCGGACGATCCCGAGACGGAGCTCGCGTGGCAGCCAGTCGCCGACATGCTGACCGCGCGCTCGTTCCCCGCCGCGGTCGTGCTAGACGACGGGAGGGTCCTCGTCACGGGCGGGATCGCGGGGACCGTCCCGACCGACACCACCGAGCTCTACGACCCCGGGTCCGGCGATTGGTCCTACGGTCCCGTCATGCAGTCCAAGAGGGTCGGGCACACGGCCACCCTGCTCGGGGACGGGACCGTGCTGGTCTGCGGCGGCGAGACGGGCGGAGGGGCGACCTCCTCCGCCGAGGTCCTGGACATCGGCACGATGACATCGCTCGCCCTGCCAGACATGTACTTCTCGAGGTCGGCGCACTCGGCTCTCCTGCTCCCCGACGGGAAGGTGCTCGTCACCGGAGGGACAGACTGGGTCTCGGGCCCGTGGAGCCAGGCGGAGGCGTACGACCCGTCCTCGCACTCGTGGGTCCCCGCGGGCAGCATGGCCCGCGCGAGGCTGTCGTTCTCGCTGGTCCTCCTCGGCACGGGGGAGGCCCTCGCCGTAGGGGGCGACCCCGACGGCACGAGCGAGCTGTACTCGGACGGGGCATGGCACGGCCTCGTGGGCATGCAGGCGAAGAGATACGCGCACGCGTGCGCCGCGCTGCCGGACGGGACCGTGCTCGCCGCCGGGGGGCTCGTCGACGGCGTCACCCTCTCCTCGTCCGAGGTCTACGACCCGGAGGCGAACTCTTGGGAGGGCGCGGGCCCGATGTCGACCGCCCGCGCGAGGTTCACGCTGTGCGCCCTGCCGGACGGACGGATGCTCGCGGCTGGTTCGTGGAGCGACGCGGGCGACACCGCGACGACCGAGGCGTTCGATGGCGACGAGCGCGGTTGGACGCCCGCGCCGGAGATGAACGACGCGCGCGGGGGACACGCATGCGCGGCCATCGGGGAAGGGGCCGTCATGGTCATGGGGGGAGTGAGCGACGGGACCCCGACCGCGTCCGCAGAGGTGCTCCGCGAGGGCGGCGAGGAACCGCCGCCGCCCGAGGAGTGCATGGAGCCCGAGGACATCGTGCCGCTGGTCATCGCGATCGCGCCCGAGCTCCCCGGGCATTCCGAGAACGGCTTCGTCGGCCAGCTCATGGAGGCGCAGGACGAGCTCGACGAGGGCGACCTGCTCGAGTGCCTGCTGATCATGTACGGATTCTACCATCATGTGCGCGCGTTCTGGCAGAGCGGACACATGAGCGACGCGGGCGCTGCCTCCCTGTACGACGCGTACGCGCGGGTCGTGACATGCCTCGGGGCGGAGCCCCTCCCGCCGTTCGTCGGGACGTAACGGCGCTACCCACGGACCGATGTACAAAAGTGCGTGTCTGACGCACAATCGGACTGCCAGGAAGTGCTGTCTGACGGAAATGAATTAAATACAATGAGGTAGCTCAGGGACTCAAGCTCACGGGATGCTGAGCGAGCGAGGAGGTGACTAGATTAGGATCAGCAAGAGGTTGCTAGCCACAGCTGTCGCTGGCGCGATACTGGTACTCTCGACAGTACTGGTCGTGTCGATGATTGGCGGCGATGACAAGCCGGACATCAACACCGACATACCCGCCGACGACGGCCAACCTGACACGAGCGACGACACGACGCCCGAGTCCGATGACGACTCCTCATCCGACGACACGACTGACGACGGCACCGACGACGGTTCGGACCTGCCGGTCGACGACGGAGAGGAGGGCGACGACGACACGTCCGATGACGACACGACGGACGACGACTCATCCGATGATGACACAACCGATGACGATGAGACTTCCGACGATGACGACCAGGACGATGCCGACGACGGCGACGACGCCACGGACGACGACGATGACGACTCATCCGACGACGATGACGACGACGGATGCGACGGCAACGCCGGCAGGCACGGCAAGGGGCTCATGCACGCGTACCAGCAGCATGTCAAGAACGCCGCCAAGCAGGAGGAGCTCAAGAACTCCTTCGCGAGCGGCCTGACCACATCCATGGAACAGCTGGAGCTGAACATGGACAGGCAGGACGTGCAGCAGGACGACGCGAGCGGGCAGGGAGCGCAGGTCGACCAGGTCGACACGACGGTCCCGGCCGCTGCGGAGCAGGCCGAGCCAGCAGAGGTCCAGCAGCAGGGCGACGACGCTCAGGGTCAGGGTGCCGAGGACGGCAGCGGGGACGGCAATGGCAACAACCGCAATACTTGATCTTCACAACGAGGTGACGGCGACACTGGAACGGACATGGACCGAGAAAGCGTGTGGATGTGACGGCGGCCAGGCCGCCGGGCGCGATCGCGAGCGACGTGCCCTTCACTGAGACGCGCTGGACGGACAGACGCCGGACCGGACCCGCCCCAACCTCCCCTTCTTCTCCATTTCTGCGTTCACGGGCGGAGCCCTCGCCGTCCGCTGGCGGTCCTTCCTAGGAAAACGGCCCTCACGGCACCGGCTGCTGGAGAGGCTGGGAGACCTGCTCGGGCTTGTAGACCTCGACTATGACCCTGCCCGACTTCCACACGGTCGTGACGTAGTACTGGTACTCGCCGGGCTTGTGGAACGTGACGCTCCAGTAGTCCCCGGGAGCTATGAGCATGCCGCTCTGGAAGACCCCGTCGTGCCTCTCCTGGCCGTCGCCGAACGTGCCGCTCCTGACCGCGACGCCTGGCGGAGGGGCCCAGGTCCTGTTGACCCAGACCACCTTCGTCCCCTCGACGATCCGCAGGGTGGGCGGGACGGGGCCCATGTTCGTTATGTCGATGTACGCCTCGAACCTGGGAGGGGGCGGAGGGGGCGGCGGCACATGGTGCGCGCCCTGGACGCCCTGGAGGTTGCTGAGCGACTGCATGTGGAGCTGGCGCTGTCTGGCCGCGGCCGCAGCCGCCCTGCGCCTGCTCGACACCGTGGCCGCTATGACCATGACGATGACGAGGAATACCGCGAGTATGACGATGAACAGCTCGATGCCGAGGTCGTCGACTATGAAGTCGCGGACCTGCTCGATGAACTGCATGAGGATGTTGTCCGCCGCCGCCTCCGTGACAGAGACCTCGATCACCTCGGACGCGTAGTCGAGGCCGTCCACCTCGGCGTAGGCCCTGAGGTACATGGTCCCGTTAGAGGGGAGTGACTCGACGCCGTCGACGGTGAAGGTGGCCCACGTGGTGCCCGTGTACGTCGCCGACATCCCGTCCAGGTCGCTCGGGGAGGCGCCCCACGCGAGGTACGTCCCGCCGATGTCGCCGGGTTCGCCCCCGCTGACGACCCATGTGACCGAGAACGTCGAGTTGGGGTCCACTGTCTCGGGGAAGTCGGTGATCGTGACTGTCGGGTCGGAGACGGCCTCGACCGCGCCGAAGGCGTTGACCAGGCCCCAGCCGTTGACGGTGTCGTAGCCTGTCGTGCCGATGTCCGTGGCGGTCTCGTTCAGCGCCGCGCCGAGGTCCTCAGGCGAGAGGGCCGGGTTCATGGAGAGCATGAGGGCCGCTACGCCCGCTACGTGCGGCGCGGCCGTGGAAGTGCCGGACAGCAGCTGGTACCCGCCGCCGCCCTGAGTGGAGTATATGTTGACGCCAGGGGCCATGAGGTCGAGGCCCGTGCCGTAGTTGCTGAAGTCCGCACGACGGTCCAGGCTCGTGGCGGCGCCCACGGATATGACCGGCGGGAACGCGGCAGGATAGCTGAGGGTGGACTCCCCGCTGTTGCCGGAGGCCGCGACCATGACCACCCCGTTGCCGGCGGCGTAGTTGACCGCGTTCTGCAGCGTGATCGAGATACCCTCGACCCCGAGGCTCATGACCACTATGTCCGCGCCGTTGTCCGCGGCCCATCTCAAGCCGGCGGAGACCGTCGCGTCCGTGCCCTCGCCCGATTCGTTCATGACCTTCACGGCCATGAGCCTGACCTGGGCGAGGCCGGCCATGCCCTCCGAGTTGTCAGTGGCCGCGCCGACCACGCCGGCCACGTGCGTTCCGTGGTAGGTGTACACGTCCTCCACGAAGTCGCCGTTGCTGTCGTACCCGTCGACGTTGTCGTCCATCGGGTACCAGTTGTCGGAGATGAAGTTGTATCCGTGATATCCGTCGTCGTTGGACCACATGTTGTCCGAGAGGTCAGGGTGGTTCCAGTCGATGCCGGTGTCGAGCACCGCGACGATCACATCATCCGTCCCGAGGGTTATGTCCCACGCCTCGTACGCGTCGATGTGCGATAGGGCCCACTGGTCGTCGATCGAATCGTCGTCCGGGGTGAACGAGATGCGCGCCTCCGAAGCCGAGGACACGCTCACGACCCCGGACAGTGAGGCGATCTCCTCGGCCATGGCGGCTGCTTCGGCCCCGGCCTCGATGGACATTATGCCGGTGGCCTCGCTCATGAATGTGATATCTGCCCCCTGGCACTCCGCGAGGGAGATGACCGACCAGAACGCATCGGAAGTGGATGTCTCGACGGTGAGGGAGGTCGTGCCCGGCTCGATGAAGACGGGCGCATGCCCCGCGATGTCTTCGTCGACGGGCGATGACGCCGCCTGGGGTGATATGCAGACCAACAGGAATGCCGTGGCCAGGACGATCGAATATGGCGCAGAGCCGCGCATGCTGAACCTCTCGCTCCTCTCAGACGATTGAATGCACCGCGCGGGCCACGTGAGACCGAGGTCCGCGTGATTGGACGTGAGCTAGCCCCTAGTGGCGATAAATAGCTTGCCCCAACATTATCGGTTCTGATATCCCGCAGCCAGAGCGGGCGGGACATGGCCTTTCAGGGGGGCACAATAGCTTGAATTACCTCCCAGACATCTCCCATGCCCGATGGACCTCGTCGAGGCTCTGGTCCTAGGCATCGTCCAAGGGCTGACCGAATGGCTGCCCGTGTCGAGCTCGGGCCATCTCGTCATAGCCCAGGAGCTGCTCGGCATCAACGCCGACGAGAGCCTGCTCTTCGACCTCGTCCTACATCTGGGCACCGTCCTCGCGGTCTGCGTCTACTTCAGAAAGGAGATCGCGGGCATCGTCCTCGCCCTGCTCACCCCGAAGGCCAGGAGGGGCGAGAGGGAGGAGGCGCTGAGGACCCTCGGGCTGATGGCGCTCGTCGCGACCCTGCCCGTGGCCGTGGCCGGCTTCCTGCTGACCGACTACATGGACGAGATATTCTCCCTGACGCTGGTCGGCTTCGCCCTTCTCGTCAACTCGGCCATACTCTTCACGGCGGAACGGATGAAGGGCAAGGGCGACAGGAAGGCGGCGGGGCCGCTCGACGCCTTGGTCGTGGGCATCTTCCAGGCCGTCTCGATACTCCCCGGCGTCTCGAGGAGCGGCTCCACGCTATCGGGCGGGCTGTTCAGGGGGCTCCAGAGGGAGGCGGCGGCCACCTTCGCGTTCCTGGTCTCGGTCCCGACGCTCCTGGGAGCGACCGCGTACGGCTTCGCGACCCTCGACAGCTACGACGCCGACACTGTCCAGATGATCGTCGGCGCGGGGGCCGCGTTCCTAGTGGGGATGGTGTCGATAGACTACCTCCTCAAGGCGGTCAGGAAGAACAGGCTATGGATGTTCTCGGCCTACTGCGCTGCGCTGGGCGCCGCGATTGTGATCCTGACGCTGTGAGGCGGCTCAGTCCTCGGTCTCCAGTGCCTTCTCGATGTCCAGAGCGGCCTGGATCTTCGCATCCTCGTCCTGCTTCCGCCTCCGCTTCCATCTCGGCATCATCAGGAGCACCGCTGCGACGACGGCCAATGCCGCGGCTGCGAAGTACATCCAATACTTCTCGAGGATGCCCGCGGCGGGCGCGTCGTCGACCTCCGGGTCCATGTTCGCGGCGTACTCCTGCAGGTTGGTGTAGCCGTCCCCGTCGGGATCCCCGACATCATCCTCGTCCAGGTCGTGGAAGAAGTACTCCTCCCACCAATCAGGGAGGTCGTCGAAGTCCGCATCGAGGATGGAGTACACGGCCGTGAAATCGACATCGGAGTTGTTCCCTCCGTCCGTCACGGTGAGTTTGATGGTGTAGAGGCCCAGCTCTCTGAACTTGAACAGGAACTCCTCGGCGTACTCGTAGTAGACAACCCCTGCGTGCTCGATCTCCCAGGTCTGGTTGATTATGATCCCGTAGGAGTCCTCGGAATCGGTGCAGTCGACGGAGACCCAGGTGCCGTTGGAGACCTGCTCGGGGAGAGGTGTGATGACCGCGACCGGCGGCACCTCGTCGGCCAGTGCCGACGCCGGCTGCGGGAGCGAGGCGGTCAACAGGACGCAGAATGAGATTGCGAATGCGACAGGCGCGACGAGGCGACGAAGGGTTGTGTTTGAGTTCACAGGAATGCCCGTTCCGCTAGGCCCCGTTCGCCACCGTAGAGGCGTCTGGAGCCTACTCGCGCGGTATCGCCATCGATACGATTTAACAGTTTCCGACGATGGCCGCCCGGACAGCCACCAATAATGGAACCACGTCCGAAAGTACTTATTTCGACACCACGCATTCACTTTCAGGTTCTGAAGCTGATGCCGAAGCAAGACATGAAACTCTTCGGATGCCCCATATGCGGGTTCAGGGTGTCCGGGGCCGAGGAGGCATGCCCGAGGTGCGGGACGAAGTACGGCCCCGAGACGAAGTTCGAGTGCCCGTTCTGCGGGGACCACGTCCCCAAGGGGGCCAAGTCCTGTCCGTCATGTCACGTCGTCTTCAAGGAGTTCCACAGGGAGACCAAGAAGACCGTCAGCGAGGAGAGCATAGACCAGCTCCTCATGGAGATCATAGAGCTCGAGGCGCACCAGGTCAAGCAGGAGGAGAAGAGGTACAGCTGCCCCAGGTGCTCCTGGATGCTCGCCGGGAACGAGGACAGGTGCCCGAAGTGCGGGGCCGGCTTCGTCGACGAGGTCAGCTACCAGTGTCCGATCTGCGCCGCCACGGTCCCCGAGGATTCCGACAGGTGCTCGGAGTGCGGGACCAGCTTCGCCGAGGAGGAAGGGCCACCGCCCGTTGCCGCGGAGGCAC
>JALOTO010000031.1 GCA_025457845.1 Thermoplasmata archaeon
TCCTCTATCTGGTCCTTGATGGCCTTGTAGTTGTCCGGCGGGAACTGCGCGACATCCAGGATCCCCCTCTCGAGGTCGTACTGCATGCCGTTCGCGTCATCGTAGAAGTGTAGCTCGATCTGATCGAACTCGATGTACTTGCCCTTGTCCTCTCCCCAGTGATACTTGGGGTTCTTCACCAGGACTATCTCGTTGCCTTGTACCCAGTCCTCGTAGATGGTCTCCGTCGCCATGAACGGACCAGTTCCGACGATCGGTGGGTCGCTGTCCTCGAAGTACCCTTCCCAGGTGAAGCCGAGCTCGCTTGCGTCCATGTCCTCCAGGAGGTGCTTCGGCAGCATGGGTATGCAGATGAGGTCGGCATAGGCTGCTGGCTTTGGCTCCTCGGTGACCCTGTCGTAGAAGTAGATCCTGACCGTGTCTCCGTCCACGGCCTCTGCATCCTGCATGTAATATGCGTAAGGCTGGTACGCCCACATCTGCTCGTAATACTGACCGTTGAGCTGCACGTTGAAGACGACATCGTCCACGGTGAACGGCTCTCCGTCGTGCCACTGGGCGTTCGGAGTGATGTCGAACAGCCATGCTGATCCATACGGTTCGATGTCTTCGTCGACCCTCCAATCCAGGGCGAGGTTCGACTCCGTGCTCAGGTTGTTGTCGACACTGTGAAGCGCATCATAGACCAGTCCGTAGAAGACATATGCGGCATCCGTGAGCCCGAGGTACGGGCTCAAGCTGTCTATCTTCTGCATGAAACCGATCTTGAGGCTCTTGATGTCCTCCGCGGCATCGGCCGAGCCGACGCCTCCCACAATCGCGGCCACTGGCGCGGCCATTATGACCGCGAGAATAGCCGCTAGACACTTGACCAGAACTCCAAACCTCCCACTATCCAAGTTCCTTTCCCCCGGCAATCAAGTTTGTCTGCAAGACCCCCTCTTCAGGAATCCCTGGACCGTCAATGGCGGTCGCTCCCATCCTCCCCTTTTGGCGCGCCAAATCCCAACGCGCCGCTCAACTGGATGGTCTGGGAGTCGCATCGTTAAGATGGTATAAGAATATTGTGACAAGGCGCGCGGCTATTCCCATTTCGTTCAAGTCCCGCCCAGAGTTCATGGGAAGAATTTCCAAAACCGATGCCATTTTCTGTTCGAGGGCGTCCCAGACCGGCTGGAATCACGGACGCCGCCTCGATGGGAGCATGGTCGGACAGCACGCACTATCGCAACGGCCACCCATGATTGTGCATTGGCGGGTGTCAGTATCCGTTCCTTCAAGCCCGTCTTTCGTCAACCTTGCTCAAACTGACCGGGTGGATTCGCAAGAACCGTGAAACACGCAGGCGTTTTTCGCAACACTTGCGGTCGCGCGTACGCGCATGAAGCAGGGATTATATAGCCGCAAACCACTACCTGGCTCGTTTATTTGCCTAGTGGATTCGATTTAGGGGGAAAGATATAGTGTCTGAGAACTCGAGTTCTAGCATTGGAGCTGGAAGCAGTGAGCCTGTTAAAGCAGAGAGCACTGGTCCCCCGTCAAAGAAGAGCGACAAGAAGAAGCTGTGGATCATCATCGCGGTGATACTAGTCGCAGCGCTTCTCATCGGCTCTGCAACCTACGTCTTCGTGCTCGGAGGAGACGAGCTCGAAGCCACCATCGACCCCGACCCCGTATCGGTGGCCGCCGGTGGATACGAGGATTTGACGGTCGAGGCGACCTGGAACGGAGACTCTCTCGCTGACAACGACGATGTCGAATACCTGTGGTCCGCGGACCCGAGCGACCTCGGCGACTTCGACCGGGTCGCTCAGCCAGAGGTGACTTTCGAGGCGGGCGACGAGGGTGGCGAAGGGACGATCGAGTGCACCGTCACATACGGTGGCAAATCCGTCACGGCCTCCGTCGAGATAACCGTCGACCCGCCGTTCCTTGACATGGTGACGGTCTCGCCATCGACGAAGACCCTCGGCGTGGACGAATCGTGGGCCTTCATCGCGACTGCCGTCGACTCCGTCGGAGGCAATGTCACCGCGGACGCGGACTTCTCCTGGACCGTCACCGGTCTAGCCGATGGGGAGTACGCTCTCAGCTCTACTGAAGGTTCGATAGTGACATTCACAGGGCTCATCGAGGGCGCGGCGACGCTCAGCGTCGAGGCGACCCTGGACGACGAGACGGTCTCCGGCTCTGCGGCCGTGACCGTAAGCCTTCTGACCTCGGAGAGGACGGTCGACTACTACTGGTACGACATGTTCGCGGTCCCGAACGGGCCGTGGTGGCAGGACAGGTGGGACATCTATCACATCGACCAGCCCCTCACGTCTGAGTATCCGTACCTGTACAGATGGTACGGTTCCCAGCCTGGGAACACCTGGACCTACGCGAGCGTCAGGATGAACGTCACCGGCCGGAACATGACCGATGTGAACATGAACAGCAACCCGGAGTTCATGCCGATACTCAGCGATTCCGTCTCCGGAGGCGGCAACGCGGAGGTCAACTGGTACATGCAGTACTCGCTGTATGATGAGGCGGACGCCAAGCTGCCGGACTACGCGATGGCCTGGTGGGACGGATGGTTCATCGACCTGATAGGAACCGTCACGCTCGACCAGCAGGCTGCCACGGCGGTCCTAGGGCTGTCGTCAGAGGATTACCTCGACATCGACGCCTGGTGGGCCACCGAGCAATCGGCCATCGAGCAGGAGTGGCAGGACTGGATCATCTACGAGGCGGGGAACGACAGGCTCGCGATATACAACATGTACGAGTACGACCTGACGGTCCTGTACTGGGCCATGGACGTGTGGAAGGAGGGCGACAAAGTCGTCGTGGAGATCGACAGCATCACATGGGGCATCGAGGCCCTGATGACGCGGTGGCTGCACGAGGCGTTCATGCCTACCGAGTGGTACTTCGAGGACTTCACGATGAACGCGAGGATCGGTCCCGAGATGTCGGACATCGACATCGACACGGCATGCGCGTACGCGGTCTACGCCTACGAGACGACCCTGGACACCGCGCCTTGCTGGGTCTGGGAGTCCCTCATGCAGGACTACGTCCAATCGTCACCGAAGTATCCCATCTCGCTGTTCGACCCGTATGTGGATGTCGACTACGAGAACTTCAGCCCGGGGAGCGAGTACTACGACGAGATGATGCCGTACGACTACACGCCCGGAGCCTGGAACCTGTCCGAGGGCGAGACCCTGACGTTCACCTGGCCAGGAGGCGAGGAGGAGCTATACCTCGTCCACGTCGCCGAGGGGGTCACGGCCAACGTGACCGGCCCGATGATGGTCGACTACGCCGAGCCCATGCCAGGGGACACCGGATTCACCGACCAGATACTCTTCGACAACGACAACCGCCTTGTGTCGTACATCGGACCGATGGATGTCTGGACCTGGTCAAGGGACCAGACGGACCATCCGTTCCTCGAGTCGGAATGGGACAGGATCAGCCTGCTGCCGTACGGGATGCCCTTCATCGAGTTCAGGCTCCCGCCCACGGTGGAACCTGTAGCGACCACCCTCTCAGTAGAGGGCGTCACGAGCCCTCTCGCCATAGGGGAGGCGTCGACGTTCACGGTGACCGTGCTCGACCAGTTCGGGACGGTGTTCCCTAACTATGCCGGGACCATCGAGTTCATCTCGGATGACGCGACGGCCACGCTGCCCGCCGACTACACCTTCGTGCCGGCGACCGACCTCGGCGTCCATGACTTCGAGGTCACGTTCGGCTCGGCCGGGACGTTCTACATCACGGCGAGGGACACGGTGACGACGACCCTGGCAGGGACTCAGTCCGACATAGTTGTGTACGAGCCGGAGGTCGCGGACCACTTCGAGTTCACTGGCGTCCCATCGTTGGTGATAGCCGGAGAGGCCTTCGACCTGACGGTCACCGTCTACAACCAGTGGGGCGAAGTCATGACGGCGTACGAGGGGACCGTGAACTTCACGGCAACCGACGCCCTCGCGGTCATGCCGGCCAACACCACGCTCACGGCCGGGGTCCTCACGTTCAGCGTCACGATGCTGACCGAGGGTTCCCAGACGATAGCCGCGGTGGATGTCGAAGACGCTGCCGTCACCGGCGAGGTGACCTTCGACGTGAGCCCGATGGCCGAGGCCGACGAGCTGGTGCTCGAGGGCATAAGCTATCCGACGGTGGTCGACACGGAGGAGCAGATGACCATCACGGTGCTCGACCAGTACGACAGGGTCTATGAGGCGTTCGACGGGATCCTGGAGTTCGAGGCGAACAGCACCGACGTCACACTGCCCACCGCTGTGGACTTCGTGCCTGCGACCAACCTCGGCGTCGCGACCGTCCCGATAACCTTCACGGCGGAGGGATGGTTCACGGTCTGGGTCAACGACACGGTGGACCTCACGCTGACGAACTACACGATCGCATGGGTCGTCGCGTCGGTCGATCTCGACCACTTCGAGGTGACCGGGATCGAGGACATGTGGGAGGGCAACACCTCCGATGTAACCGTGACGGCCATAGACGACTTCGGGACCACCTTCGAGGACTACGTCGGCACGATCGTCTGGTCGACGAACGCGACAGTCGGGGCCACCATCCCGGTCACCACGACCTTCACGGCGGGTGACATGGGTGTAGTGACCCTCCCGGACGCGGTCTCGTTCGACGAGCCGGGAGTGTTCAACGTCACCGTCGAAGACCAGTCAGATGCGACGAAGCGCGGGAGCCAGGAGGACATCGTCATAATCGAACTGTACGCCGAGACGCTGGTGATCGAGAACGCGCCCGATGACACGGTCACGGGGAGGTCGTTCTCCCTGACGGTGTCGGTCTACGACCAGTTCGACAACCTGTACACGGAGTACGAGGGGACGGTCACCTTCAGCACCAGCGACGCTGACGCCGGGGTCGAGCTTCCGGCGGACTACACCTTCGACGAGACGGACGCTGGCACGCACGACTTCACCGCGGGACTGACCCTGATCACGCTGGGGGCCCAGACGGTCACGGCCGAGGACGATGCCGACGGAGCGCTCGCCGACACCGTCTCGATAGAGGTCCTGTCACCCGAGGGCATGATGGAGATGGTCTACACTGTCTCCGACATGTTCCAGGAGCCGATGGGGGAGTGGTGGGCTATGAGGCTGGACTCCTCCTGGCCTACCGACTATCCGCTGACGACCACCGTGGGGGACGTGACGTACCTGTACAACCCCGACGAGAACTACGAGCAGGGACTGGTGTACACCCCGTACAGGTGGAACATCGACGCGAACAACCTGACCCTGACGTATGACTACAAGGAGGCTGGCACAGGCACCCTGATCCCGAAGGCGTTCAACGTGCACCACCCGGAGTTCATGCTTGTCGTGAACGAGGGCACCGAGGAGGCCGGGGCCGAGGCGACCCTGGATGTCTACAACCAGTACATGGATGACGCCTGGTGGGACGACTACTGGACGCCGTACTGGGGCTCCGACCCCGACTGGCCCAAGGATTCGTACTTCGACATACCCGTCAACAGGGACGGGTGGGTCGTTGGCTCCCTCATCAACGCGACCATGAACCGCGCGGCCGCCGAGGAGTGGATCGGACTCCCTGCCACCGAGACGGATGTCGACGGATGGTGGGCGAGCAACGAGGACACCTACGCCGACGACTTCACCGCATGGCTCGAGCTCGAGGGCAACGACAGGCTGAACATCTGGCCCGGGTACGAGTACGAGCTCGCGCCCCTCGTCAAGATGTACGTCCTCACCGAGCTGCCGAGCGGCGACGTGAAGCTGGAGATCGGCATGCTCAGCTGGGGCTACGAGGTCATGCTGGTCCGCTGGATGCGGGAGACAGGCATCTGCAACCACGAGGTGTACTGGGAGGACCTGATGCTGAACGTCTCCTACTCGGAGGGCATGGCCAACCTGACCTTCGACGGAGTGGGCGTCTACAGCATGCACGCGGTGGAGCAGAACGGCACCTCGTCCGACATGGGGGCGTGGGTCTGGGAACCGACCAGGATCGACTACGTCTACTCGACGGACCCGTATTCGGAGTACAACCCGTACGCCTTCATCGACTACGAGAGCCACAACTGCGGCGACCCGATGATGGATTCGTCCGTGCCGTACGAGGCCACTCCCCAGTGGTTCAACCTGACGGAGTACCAGAGGCTGGTCTTCGAGCTGCCGACCGGCGACGACGTGATGGGCTACTACGGCGCAGTCGTCCCGTCGACGGCGATAGAGGACGTCTCCAACGGCGACCTCACGGCCTACGACGACATCAGGTACTACGGCTACGTGACGCTCGGCTACAACACGCTGGGCGGGGCAGGGACCTGGGACAACGACACGAAGGTGTTGACCATCGAGGGCCCGTGGGACTTCGACAACACGAGGTGGCCTGCGGGCCAGCTCTACCACGGGGCTCCGTGGATCGAGTTCGACATCACGCCTGTGACGAAGTCCGCCACGGTGCAGGACGCGCCTGCGACCCTCGGCGAGACCTCCGCGTCCGGCGCGGCGGCGTCGACCGAGCTGGTGTCTCTGGGCCTGGTCTGGTGCGTGGTGATGGTGCTCGTCGCCATGATCGCCGTGGCCGCGACCCGGGTAAGAAGGACCTGAGGCCTGAGCTGCGAAGGGCGAGAACGACAAACCTCTTCCATTCTTCTTATTCCCTCTCAGACAGCGGAGCGGACGCCTTCCTGCCC
Source organism: Thermoplasmata archaeon (assembly GCA_025457845.1). Next base: position 6,710 of record JALOTO010000031.1, read on the forward strand.
TTGATGCCGCCTGCAATCCCGTCACCCAGGGACCTCAGCGGCCTCCTCCTGAGCACGACCGCCTTCTCAGGGCATGTCTCCTGGCAGCAGTAGCATCGGATGCACGCGGCCCTGTCTACTCCGGGCTTCCTCGGCCCGAGCTCCAAGGCCTTCACCGGGCAGATCTCGACGCAGGCGTTGCAGCGAGTGCACTCGGATGCCAGGAACACCGGCTTCCGCGTGACCACCTCGCCTATGAACGCGCCGAGGACTGACGGTATGCCGCCGTACCTTTGCACGGTCGAAGGCATCCTGAACCCCTGGATCGGCGGGGTCCCGGCCGCGTCCCCCACGAGCTCCAGTTGGGAGGCGGACAAGGCGACGAGCCCGCGCCTCTGAGCCGCCGCAACCGATGGCGCCGCCGTCGGGGCGATGCCCATCATGCGGGTCACGTACAGGTCGAGGGAATGGACGTCGGTGGAAGCGATGAGGAGCCCTATCCGCCTGGGATTCCCTCCTCCCGGGCCATCCCCCTCCATTCCCACGACAGCGTCCATGACCGTGAGCCTGGGACCGATCCGCTCGGCGAAATCCACGAGCATCTCGGAGAAGGCGTCCCTGTCCCTGAGCCTGAAGTGGAACTCCGCCTTCTTGAGCCCTACCATCAGGCCGAAGAGGTTCTTCACGGCGCCCGTCATGACCGTGAATGTGTGGGTCTTGAACTTGGCGAGCGATATGACTCCGTCCACCCTGTCCAGGACGGTCGTGACCTCGAAGTACTTGGCCACGACCCCGTCGGGGTTCTCGACGCGCTTGGATTCGGTGAAGAACGCGAACTCGACGCCCTCCTCCTCGCAGACCCTCCCGATGCCGGTCTTGGCGGCGAGGTTCCTGAGTATGCCCTCCGTGGATGGGCCCGAGGGCGAGTCGCCGACGATCGGGACGGCTCCCGCGCCCTTGACCAGCCTTATGACCGCCCTGAGCACCTCGGGATGCGTGGTCACGGCCTTGTCTGGCTCCCTCGCCGAGAGCATGTTCGGTTTGATGAGTATGGTCTCCCCGGGTGACACGAACCTCCCGATGCCGCCGAGCGGTGCGAGCACGGCCGCGACGGCCGACGCGACATTTTCACGGTCGTAGTCGGCGCACTTCGCCACCGAGACGGTCCTGGCGCGCTCGGCCGGGTCGATGCTCCCTTCGGCCATCGGCTCAGGCCTTCTCTTCCCTCTTGACGGCGGGGAAGACGATGCAGAACTTGGCCCCGAGCTCGCTCTTGCCGGCCACGCGGTCCTCGACCCAGATCCTCCCGCCGAACTTGTCGGCGAGGGCCTTGCATATTGACAGCCCCAGGCCAGTGCCGGCTATCTTCGAGTCGGGCTTGAGGCGCACGTACTTCTGGAAGAGCTTCGCCTTCTTGTCGTCCGGTATGCCGTTCCCGTGGTCGGAGACGCAGACCTTCCAGCAGATCTTGCCGTCCTCGAGTACCTTGGCCCCGTCGACGTCCACCTCGACCTCCTCGTGGGGGTCGTACTTCACCGCGTTGCCCAGGAGGTTGACGAAAAGCTCCTCGACGAGCGGGTTGGCATGGACGACCGCGTGGCCCGATTCGGGCATGTTGAGCCTTATGCTGACGCGCTTGTCGGGCGTGGAGGTCTGTATGCCCGCGGAGACCTTTCTGAGCACGTCCGTCAGGTCGACCGGGACGAGGTCCTCCGGCCTGACCACGCCTATCTTGGTGAGCTTCCTGACGTTCTCGATGAGCTTGGCGTTCTGCCTGATGAGGTGGAGCGACTTCTCTAGGAAGACCTTGTGGTTCGCGGCGACGTCGGGGGCCTTCCAGATGTTCTCGATGTAGTTCAGGGTCGCGAAGTTGTAGTTGTTGATGTCGTGGAACATGAGGTCGTTGAGCATCTCGATCTCCTTCTTCGCGTCCTGGAGCTTCGTGATGAGCTGGAACGTCTGGAGGGCGACCGCGGCCTGCTGGGCGAAGAGCGTCCCCGCCTCGAGGTCGCTGTTCGTGAAGACCAGGCCCCTCTCCCTGTAAAGCTCGAGCACGCCCAGGACGCCGTCGCTGCCCACGAGCGGGATGGCGAGCATGGCGTTGTGCTCGTACGGGGTCCCGGGGACGTCCGCGCCCCTCGGGTCGGCGTCGACGTCGTCGACGAACTCGGCCTTGCCCGACTTGGCGACGACACCGACTATGCCCTCGTCGATGGGCCCCGCGGTGGCCATGACCTCGTCCGTGTAGGTCCCGACCGCGTGGACCGGGAAGACCAGCCCCTTCTGCCAGTCGACCAGATAGAAGGAGAGGTCCTTGTACGGCACGACCTCGCCCATGTGGGCCGAGATGGCCTGGTATACCTGCTGGGTCGTGATGGCCTTCTGCAGCTCGACGCCCGACTTCACGAGCACCTCGCCCAGCTTGACCTTCTTCTCGAGGGACGACATCAGGATCATGTTGTCGACGAGCCCGGCGAGCTGGTCGGCGACCATCTGGAGGGCCTCGGCCGACTCCCAGTTGTACTCGCCCTGCTTCGAGTGAGCTATGCTGAGGGAGCCGAGGACGCGGCCGCGGCTCATGAGCGGGACTGCGACGAACGAGGAGATGCTCTCCTGTTCCAGGAGGGTGAGCTCGGAGAAGAGCTTCCTCCCGGCCTCCTTCTCGATTATCAGGGCGTTCCTGCCGTACTTCAGCTTCTCGACTATGCTCCCCTCGAACGGGACCTTGCCCAGGACCTTGGCCGACTCGGGGTTCTTCCTGTCCGGCACGAGGACCTCGACATGCCTGCCCTTCTCCTCCGTGACGCTGATGCAGAGGAGGTCGAAGTTGATCAGCTTCCTGAGCTCCTCGCTCACGGGGAGGATTACATGCTTGACATCGATGGTGGTGCCAGTGAGCTTCGCGACCTTGTTCATGATGTCGGTGCGGAACGCTTTGTCCCTCAGCTCGTCCTCGACGCCCTTCCTGGTCGAGATATCCCTGGCGACGATTCCGAGGCCTGTCAGGACGCCCTTCTCGTCCCTTAGGTTGGTGGCCGAGATCGTGATGCAGAGCTTGACGCCGTCCGCGCGCCTGAACCTCATCTCGTAGTCCGCGATCGGGCTGCCCTGCTCCAGGAGGGACACGAGCGCCCTCCACTCGAGCTCCCTGTCGACGAGGTCCTTGCCCATGTTCTTGGCCATGATCTGGTCCTTCAGGACCCCCATCATGCGCGCGAAGTGCTGGTTGGCGTATAGGATCTCTCCCGACTTGGAGCAGACGACGACTCCGTCCTGGAGGCTAGCCACAAGGGACTCAGCATCGATCTTCACGGGGGTGGACATCGGAAATCTCCAATGGGGGGCAGGGCGCGAATAACGGGTGATGGCGCCCTTGCGGACCTCAAGGTCCTACCGTCATAAAAGCTTTAGTGGCGCAGTTCGCGTCTGTGAGATTGACGACGAGGCTGGCGCTCTGCCGGCTCGGAGCGCGTGCGCCCTTCCGCGCGCTCGGTCGCCATCGTCCGTGATTCTCTCCGGTGGTTCGCATCGCTGTCAATCATCCGCGAGAGCCTCGCCTGGGCTCGCCCGGCCGTGACAGTTCTGTCGGTCGGGCCACCGGACCAGAGTGTGTCACGGTTGAATAACGCCGACAACAGTTTTAAATACGAACGAAGTTCGTATAGGAATCCAGCAGCGGATGGGATGCGTCAGTGGCCGCAGCTTATAGCAACGGCGTTCAAACGTCATCTGAGCCAAGGCCTGGCAACGTCTACCTCATAGAGGAGAGGAGGCCCAAGGCGACCTTCGAGCTCTTCGAGCAGGCGATGGCCTCGGGGCACGCCGGCATGGTGGTCACCAGGGAGTGCCCGAAGAAGCTGCTGACGGACAAGGGCCTGGGCACCTGCAAGGTCGTCTGGATGACGAACCTGGTCGGCGAGGGCCGCATCAACCCCACCGCCATCGGGATCCTGATGAGCCAGGTCAGGAACTTCATCGAGGGGCAGAGGAAGACCGTCGTCATGATCGACGGGCTCGAGTACCTCGTCACGGTCAACACATACGACAGGATGCTCCAGTTCATGCACCAGCTCCGCGACATAGTCGCGACCAACGACAGCATCCTCATGGTCCCCCTCGACCCGAGGACCGTCAGCGAGAGGGAGTTGGCCCTCCTCGAGAGGAACATGGAGACCATAATCCCGAGGGCCGATGTCGATGTGCAGGACGAGCCCATATTGGCCAACCCGACGGGCGAGATCAGGGTCCTGGGCATAGGCCCGAGATAGACCTTTTGTGGTTCAACCGACATCTACTATGGCGTGAGCTTTTGCGGTTCAATCAGCCCAGCGAGCGCTCGATCAGGGCGAGGATGCGTCCGACATCGGGCACGAAGGCCGCGCTCCCCGCCTCCGCCATGGCCTCTTCGGACACGTCTCCCGTGCCGACCGCTATGAACGCCACCCCCGCCCTCGCCGCGCAGGTCGCGTCTATGGGGTGGTCGCCCACGAACACCGTCTCCTCCGGTCGAACGCCCATCTTCGCGGCGAGCCTGAGGTACGCGTCAGGGTGAGGCTTCGGCCTCACCTGGGAGTTCCTGGGCTCGATAGCGTCGACGAGCTCCCTCATGCCCGTCAGGGAGAGGACCTTCTCGGCGTACTCCTCGCACGCGCGGGTGAGCACGCCCACCTTGACGCCCCTTGCCCTTAGCGCCGTGAGAGCCTCTTTCGCGCCCGGCAGGGGCTCGGTCTCGTGGGCGCGCTCCAGCTCGACCGCGTCCATGATCCCGTCGAGCTCCGCGAGGAGTTTCCTCATCTCCATCTCCGGCATCCCTCGGGCGGTCATCCTCTCCTCGAACCTCGCGATGGTCTTCACGATCGTCTCGGAGGTGTCGTAGGCCTCCCTGGGTTCCCCGAACGACACCAGCCTCTCT
>JALOTO010000161.1 GCA_025457845.1 Thermoplasmata archaeon
CAAGGGGTACTTCGACAGCATCGGGCGACGGGTGCAGATCGCCGAGGTCTCCGGCGCGACAGAGGTCGCGCCCAGGATAGGCCTCGCCGACATAATCACTGACCTGACCGAGACGGGTTCGACCCTCAAGGTCAACAGGTTGAAGGAGATAGGCGTGATCCTCGAATCCAAGGCCGTCGTCGTCGCGAACAAGCGCACGCTGGAGGAGAAGCGGCTGATGGTCGACGAGATCGTCAACGCGTTCAAGAGCGTCATCGACGCGTCCCGCATGAGGTACGTGATGGCCAATGTTCCCAAGGAACGCCTCCCCAACCTCACCACGCTCGTCCCCGGTGTATCCGGCCCGACTCTGATGACGATAATGGGCAGGGATGACATGGTGGCAGTCCACGCCGTCACAAGGGAGGACGAGGTGAACGGGGTCATCGCGGTCCTGAAAGAGATCGGAGCGGCCGGGATACTCATCATGCCGATCGAGAGGATGGTGCTGTAGGTGCGGTCGTATGAGCTCCGGAGCATGAGCGAGGACGAGCTCGCGGCCCTTCTGTCGCGGAGGGAGGTGGACCTCTCGAAGGCCAGGTCCGAGGCGGAGAGGATAATCGCGAGCGTGCGCTCCGGTGGGAACGCGGCACTGGAGTCGTTCGCCAGGAGGTTTGAGGGATTCCCGGGCGGGGTCCTCCGAGTGTCGGAGGATGAGATTGCTCGCGCAAGGGAGAGGGTCCCAGGCGAGACCATGGCAACCCTCAAGGTGGCCAAGAGGCGAATCGAGTCCTTCCACAGGAGACAAGGCCTGAGGGAGTTCGAGTACTCCGACTCGACGGGCGCCTACGGCATGAGGGTCGTCCCTCTCGACCGGGTCGGGGTGTACGCCCCGGGAGGCACCGCCAGCTACCCCTCATCGGTCCTGATGGCCTGCGTCCCCGCGAGGCTCGCGGGCGTCGGTGAGATCGCCCTGTTCACCCCCGGCAACAAGGGCGAGGTCGATCCGATGGTCCTTGCCGCCGCCTCGCTGTGCGGGGTAGACGAGATCTACCGGGTCGGCGGCGCGCAGGCCGTCGCCGCGATGGCCTACGGCACCGAGACGATACGGCGCGTCGACAAGATCGTCGGGCCGGGTGGGGCCTTCGTCAGCGCGGCGAAGCTCGCCGTGAGGGAGGATTGCGAGATAGACTTCCTCGCTGGCCCCTCCGAGGTGCTGATTGTCGCGGATGATGGGGCGGACCCCGCGATGATCGCGGCGGACATGATCGCCCAGCTGGAGCACGACCCTCTCGCTCGAGCGGTCCTCGTCACTCCATCCAAGAAGCTCATCAGAGCGTCGATGCGCGCGCTGGAATCCTCGGTTACCGGAAGTCCGAGATCGTCCATCGTCGACAGGGCCGCGGAGACGGGAGCGGTGTTCGTCACGGTCGGCGACGTCGACCAGGCCATCGACCTCTCCAACAGGTACGCGCCGGAGCACCTGGTCCTGGACGTGGCGCGACCGAGGGATGCGCTCGCGAAGGTCACCAGCGCGGGCTCCGTGTTCCTAGGGCGCCACTCGTCCGTTGCCTTCGGCGACTACTGCGCGGGCACGAACCACATCCTGCCCACCAAGGGTCGGTCGAGGGCCGTATCGGGACTGTCCGTTGTCGACTTCCAGAAAGCGATACCTTATCAGTCCCTGACGCGTCGTGGTGCTGCAGCCTTGGCCCCAGTCGTGGGCCGCATCGCGACTGCGGAGGGACTTCCGGCCCACGCCGCTGCCGCGCGGGCTAGGGCTGGAGGTGCGAAGTCATGACGTCCATAGGCGAGCTCAGGCGCAGGACGCTCGAATCGATATCGCGTCCTTCGTACTCCCTCAACCGCCAGGACATGGTCCTGCTGAACGACAACGCGAACCTCTATGGGGCGAATCCAGCCGTCAAGGAGGTCGCGGAGAGTTTCGACTTCTCGAGACTCTGGGCCTATCCGAGCGAGAACTCGGACAGACTCCGGGCAAGGCTCGCCTCGGAATTCGGCGTGTCGCCCGACGAGGTAATCGTGGGGAACGGGTCGGACGAGCTGCTCGACATGATATCGAAGGCCTTCCTCAACCCGGGAGACATCCTGACGTCCCCTGCCCCCACGTTCGCCATGTACAAGTTCTACGCGAAGGTCAACCTGGCCGAGGTCCACGAGAAGCTGCTCCGTCAGGACTTCACGCTCGACGCGACCCCTCTGATCGCGGAGAGGGCGAAGCTCACGGCCGTGTGTCAGCCGAACAACCCCACCGCGAACCTGTTCGATGTGGCCGAGGTGCGGAGGCTGTTGTCCGACACGGTGGGCATCGTCCTCGTCGACGAAGCATACTCCGATTTCTGCGGGTCCAACATGATGATGGAAGTTCTCGGATGCGAGAGGGGCATCGACATCAGGACCTTCTCGAAGGCATACGGCATGGCCGGGCTCAGGGCAGGTTTTGCAGTCGCTAGGAAGGAGATAGTGGACGAGGTCAGGAGGGTCCGCACCCCTTTCGGCCTCAACTCGTTCACCGAGGCCGTGGCGATCGGGGCCATGGACGACAGGGACTGGGTGAGACGAACGGTCGACAGGATGGTCGCAGACAGGGGATACCTGTCCGAGCGGATGTCACAGCTCGGGTTCGATGTGCGCCCTTCAGTGTGCAACTTCGTCATCGCGAAGGTGCCTGTCGACGGCCCCGGTTTCGTCACCTCGCTCAAGGAGCGGGGTGTCGCGGTGAGGGACTGCAGTCAGTTCCAGATGATGAAGGACTTCGTGCGTGTCACGGTCGGTCCGAGGCCCCTCTTGGACAGGTTCTTGGCTGAGGCCGAACCCCTAATCAGAGGTGGGGCCAGGTGAAGGTCACCATAATGGACTATGGCGTGGGGAACCTCCACAGCATCTCGAAGGCCTTCGAGCGCGCGGGGGCCGAGGCGGAGACGGTCGACGACCCCATGCGCCTCATGGATTCTGAATGCATAGTCTTCCCCGGTGTCGGTGCGTTCGGGGCAGCTGCACGGACGCTTCACCCCGTCCTCCCAGCGCTACGCAGCAGGATATCCGGAGGGGTGCCTGTGCTGGGAGTCTGCCTCGGGATGCAGCTGCTCTTCGAACGGAGCGCCGAATCCCCAGGCGAAGGAGTCGGCGTCCTGGCAGGTTCGGTCGAGCGACTCGACGCTCCCAGGGTGCCGCACATGGGCTGGAACGAGGTCGAGGCGAAGGACGACGCCCTGTTCAAAGGAGTCCCCAAGGACTCCAAGTTCTACTTCGCGAACTCGTTCGTCTGCAGGCCGAGGGATGCGGTCGTGACGGCAGAGACGGTCTACGGCGAGAGGTTCGCCTCAGCCGTGCGGAAGGGCAGCATCTGCGGCGTGCAGTTCCACCCAGAGAAGAGCGCGGGACCGGGATTGACG
>JALOTO010000032.1 GCA_025457845.1 Thermoplasmata archaeon
GGCGCAGACGGACAGCAGGAGGGCGGCTGAGATGGTCACCTACGCTGTCATAAGGATACGCGGCCACGCCAAGATCCGCAGGACCACCGTCGACACGATGAAGATAATGAGGCTCACGAGGCCGAACCACTGCGTGCTGGTCCAGGACGGCAAGACCGCGAAGGGCATGCTCCAGAACGTCAAGGACTACGTGACCTGGGGCGAGGTCTCGCACGAGACCATCGCGCGCCTGCTCCACCAGAGGGGCGAGGTCGTCGGCGGGGCGAGGCTCACCGACGCCTACGTCAAGGAGAACTCCAAGTACGCGTCCATCCTCTCGCTCGCCAAGGCGATCGAGAAGGGAGAGGCGGACATGGGGGACGTGAAGGGGCTGAAGCAGCTCGTCAGGCTCCCGCCGCCGAGGCAGGGGTACGAGGGCGTCAAGAGGGCGTGGAACGACGGCGGGGCGCAGGGCTACCGCGGCGCGGAGATCGAGAAGCTCATAGACAGGATGCTCGCGAAGCCGAAGGAGGCGAAGTAGATGGTCAGCAAGACCAGCAAGTTCAGGGGCAGCAGGACCCACGGCCGCGGGAAGAAGGCCGGGAGGGGCGCTGGCCTCAGGGGAGGGCGCGGGAACGCGGGCCTCCACAAGCACAAGTGGATACACACGGTTAAGTACCTTCCTGACCATTTCGGCCACCACGGCTTCAAGAGGCCGCAGTCGGTCGTGCGCCAGAAGGTCACGATGAACCTCTCCGAGGTCGAGGAGTCGCTCCAGGCGCTCTCGAAGGAGGGGGCCGCGACCCAGAAGGATGGGAAGTGGACGGTCGACCTTACGATGGTCGGCGTCGACAAGCTTCTGGGCTCGGGAAGGATCGGCACGCCCGTGACGGTCAAGGTGGCCGAGGCATCGGCAAAGGCCAAGGAAAGGCTACAGAAGGCCGGCGGGAAACTAGTGACGGAATGACCAAAGGAAGAGCAAACGCCATAAACCCCAACCGTAGGACCTAGCACAGGGACAAGGAAGGTTGCTTGATGGCCGAGGGCGAGGAAAAGAAGAGCATGCTCTACAAGCTGAAGCCTATCACCGACAGGCTTCCAGCCGTCACCAGGCCAGAGGGGCATGTGCACTTCAGGACCAAGATGATGTGGGTCATCCTCATACTGGTGCTCTACTTCGCGATGACCAACATAGTCATCTACGGGCTTGACCAGGAGGAAGGGGTCGACCTGTTCGCGCAGTACAGGGCGATCCTCGCGGGCGCGCAGTTCTCGCTGATGCACCTGGGCATAGGTCCGATCGTCACCGGCTCCATCATCATGCAGCTGTTCACCGGTGCCAAGATCATCAAGCTCAACCTCAAGGACGACGCGGACAAGGCTGTCTACCAGGGCACGCAGAAGTTCCTCGTCCTCATCATGATACTCGTGGAGGCCGTGCCCCAGGTGTACGGCTTCATGGAGCCGTCCTCGAAGTTCACGGAGATGGCCGGCGGGCTGATGCCGGGCAACGGCGAGGGACTCGCCCGTTCGCTCATAGTCCTGCAGCTGTTCGTGGGCTCGTATCTGGTGTTCCTCATGGACGAGGTCGTCTCCAAGTGGGGGATAGGGAGCGGCATATCGCTCTTCATCGCTGCCGGTGTGGCGCAGCAGATATTCACCGGGTCGCTCAACTGGCATCCGGTCGATGCAGCCACCGACCCGACCCCGGCGGGGACCATACCCAAGACGATCTACCTGTTCCACCACCTCTCCGCGTCCGAGCTCTCGGGCGGAGGGTACGAGACCATATTCCTGCGGCAGCCCAACCCGATGGTCGCGCTCATAGGCACGATAGCGATCTTCCTGTTCGTCTGCTACACCGAGTCGAGCAGGATAGAGCTGCCGCTGGCCCACGGAGGGGCCAGGGGCGCGAGGGGCAGGTACCCGATCAAGCTCATCTACGCGTCCAACATCCCGGTCATACTGATGGCGGCGCTGCTGGCCAACGTGAGCATGTTCTCCATGCTCTTCTGGTCGCACCCGACCTTCCAGAACGTCCCCCTGCTGGGGGAGAGCTGGATGCTGGGGTACTACGAGCCCGGGGCCACTCGGCCCTCGGGAGGGCTCGCGTACTACCTGTCGACCATCAGCGGGCTGGGCGATTGGCTGCTGCCCATGCTGAGCGACGACTACCTCTCTGCCACGGGGCTCGACAAATCCAGGCTCCAGATAGGCATCCACGTGATAGCCTACGTGGGAGTGATGATATTCGGGTCCATCCTGTTCGCCAAGTTCTGGATAGAGACCACGAACATGGGTCCCGAGGCGGTCGCGTCCCAGATCGAGTCGAGCGGCATGCAGATACCCGGGTTCAGGAGGGACCCGAGGGTCCTGAAGCGCGTGCTCGAGAGGTACATCCCTGTGGTCACGGTGATATCCGGTGCCACTGTGGGAGCCCTCGCGGCGATAGCGGACCTGATAGGGACGGTCGGCAACTGTTCCGGTACAGGCGTGCTGCTGTCCGTGGGCATCATGATCCAGCTCTACGACGCGATAGGCCGTGAGCAGATGATGGAGATGCACCCCGTGCTCAGGGGCTTCTTCGGAGGCGAGTGATGGCACCTGCCGGGGCGGCGGCGGGCCCAGGCGGCGCTGCGGCGCCCAAGCCCGACTTCGCGAACCAGCTCATCATGCTGTTCGCGTTCATGCTCGCCCTCTTCGTGCTCTTCGACAACGACCTCAGGCAGGGCCTCGGCAAGATCGTCGGCGTCCCGCTCACCCCCCTGGTGGGCTTCGGAGGCGACCTCCCGATAATCACCCTGGTGCTCACGGGTCTCATCATGACCATATTCAACGTGACCGTCAGGCACTTCTTCGTCGACTGGATACAGGCGGCGAGGTCGCAGCGCATCCAGTCCGCCTTCAACAAGGAGCTGCGCGAGGCGCGCACTGGGAACAACACCTACAAGCTGAAGAAGCTCACCGAGCTCCAGCCGCAGATGATGTCCCAGTCGCTCAAGGCGTCCCAGACTCAGATGAAGCTGATGCCCGTCACCATGATAGTCGTCATCCCGATCTTCGCGTGGCTCGCCAACTTCGTCTACCTGGACCTCAGCTCGACCACCTTCTCGGTGCCGTGGGAGTTCAACGCGAGCATGGAGAACTCGAACGTCCTGCCCAACTGGGTCCTGCTCTACTCCCTGGTGACCCTGCCGTTCGGCCAGGTCCTCCAGCGTGTCCTCAAGACCATAAGCTTCAGGAAGAAGCTCAAGGAGCTTGAGTCCAAGGGACCCGCCGCTGCGGAAGGCGGAGACGCATGAGGATCGCGATAGCCGGCCCTCCCGGCAGCGGCAAGTCGACGGTCTGCAACCTCGTGGCCAAGAAGATGGGCTACGAGCTCGTCCTCGTCGGGCAGGTCTTCAGGCAGATCGCGGCGGAGAGGAGGATCGACCTCGAGGTCTTCAACCGCATGGCCCAGGAGGACGAGACCATCGACCGGGAGCTCGACGGACGCATGGTCGCCCTTGCGAAGTCCAAGGAGGACATAGTCATCGAGGGAAGGCTACCCGGCATACTCCTCAAGATCCAGAAGGTCCCGTGCCTCGCCGTCTTCATACACGCCGACGAGAAGGCCAGGGCCGAGCGCATCGCCCAGAGGGAGCAGAAGCCTGTCGAGCAGGTCCTCAGGGAGAACATATCCAGGGAGAACTCCGAGCGCAAGAGGTACAAGGCGTACTACGGGGTCGACGCGCGCGACAGGAGCTACTACGACGTGTGGGTCGACAGCACGAGCATATCGGCGGAGGAGGTCTCCGACATCATAGTCCAGGAGGCGAGGGCGCGGGATGCCGAAGCAGCTCGTCAAGGCTAAGGGCTCGGTCGGCTCCGGCCGCGGCAGGACCCCCGCGGAGCGCACGGTCGAGGAGCTCATACACGACGGCGTGGTCGTCGTCGACAAGCCGTCAGGGCCCACCTCGCACCAGGTCACGAGCTGGGTCCGCGAGATCTTCGGGGTCGAGAAGGCGTCCCACGGGGGCACGCTGGACCCGAGGGTCACGGGCGTGCTGCCGGTCGGGCTCGGGAGCGCCGTCCGCGCGATGGACGCGCTCCACTACGGGACCAAGGCGTACGTCGGGGTCATGAGGCTGCACGGCAACGTCGACCGCAGGAAGGTCGAGGCTGTCTTCTCCGAGTTCACCGACGAGATCTTCCAGACGCCGCCCATGAGGTCCGCCGTCAAGCGGGAGCTCAGGTCGCGCAGGATACACTCGCTCAGGCTCCTCGAGATGGAAGGGAGGGACGTCCTGTTCGACGTCTCGTGCGACGCTGGCACCTACATCAGGAGCCTCGCGGTCGACGCCGGCGACGCCCTCGCGGTGGGGGCGCACCTGCAGGACCTGAGGAGGACCAGGGCGGGCGAGCTCACGGAGGAGCACCTGGTCACGCTGCACGACCTCAAGGACGCGGTCGAGATGCACAAGAAGGGCGACAGCTCGCAGCTGGCGAGGATGCTCCGCCCGAAGGAGGTCCTCCTCGCGCAGGTCCCCAAGGTCGAGGTCAAGGACTCCGCCGTCGAGGCGGTCTGCCACGGGGCGAGCCTCGCGCTGCCCGGGCTGGTCTCGGTCGACGAGGGGGTCCGGAAGGACGACCTCGTCGCGGTCATGACCCTGAGCGGAGAGGGGGTCGGCCTCGGCACGGCGCTCATGGACGCCGAGGAGATGCTCGCGAGGTCCGAGGGGCTCGCGGTCGATGTCTCGAGGGTGCTGATGGAGCGCGGGACCTACCAGAAGGTCTGGAAGTCGTCGAAGGCCACGTCCAGGGACCCTCGGATGACCTGATGGTCGTTTCTCCGAACGAAGAACGATGGCAGCACGTTGCGCAACGGATATGAGAGGCTGGGCGCATATTGTCCTGTGAGACTCGATGAGAATGCCTGAGAATGGTGGAGTACTTTCTCTCCACGAGGACCTCCATGTGCACGGACTTCGAACACGGAACAGACGCTTCGAAGCTGCCAGGAGGACATCGGACCGCCTAGCGCTCCAGGCATCCCCTGGAGGATGACATGTACCAGGGCATGTTCAAGCACTACGTCCTCGAACTCGCGCATCGCCACGGCCGCCTGGTAGCCATCCAGATACTCGTCGCCATGGCGAACACCCTGGCCAACTCGTTCGCGCTGATCTACCTGGTCCACGAAGGGGCGTCATACGTCGACTGCGCGGTCTTCGTCCTCATCACGGTCGCCACATCCACCGCCCTCGTCGCGTTCGCGTCCAGGACGATAGTGAAGAGGTTCTCGTCATCGATGGTCACCTCGCTGGTGGTCCTGTCAGGCTACTACATCCTGTTGATGTTCCTCGATGACTGGATGCTCATAGTGATCCCTCCCGTCCTTTTCGGCATCTACATCGTCACCTTCTGGATCCCGTACAACGCCGTCATCATGCACATAACGTCGAGGGCGAAGAGGGGGGCGGCTGTGGGATCGTACTTCATGATCTTCCCACTGGTGGGCGTCGCGATGCCCGCGGCCGGAGGTCTGGCGATCCTCCTCATGGGATACCAGGGCCTCTTCGCGATAGCCGCCGTGCTGGCTGCCACGGACCTCTTCTACATACTCGGGTTCAGGGTTTTCAGGGACATACGCAGCAGGATAATCATACCGGAACTCCTCCAGTCCCTCAAGCTCAACCTGGTCGGGAATCCACACATCGACCTCGACTTGAAGGCCATCGACCGTCGGCTGACGGCTGCGCTGTTCGCGGAGGGGATCCAGGACGGAGTGTTCTGGATAGCCGTCCCTCTCGTCACGCTGGAATACGCCAAGGACGAGGTGAGCGTGGGAGGATACCTCAGCCTGTTCATCCTTTGGGGGTCGATCATGACGATCGCGCTGGGATTCCTATCCGACCGGATGAAGGACCGGTCCAGGATAGTCAGGGTCGGTGCGATCTTCGGGGCGATCGCGGTCTTCTCGGCGGCCATGGGGACCAGCGCGGCGCACTACGCGTCTTCCATGAGCGTCTCATACTTCTTCATCGCGATGATCCCGTCGTTCCTATTCGCGATGCTCCTGGACAGGATGGAGAGGTTCAAGAAGAAGGGAGTGCTCGTGCGGGAGTTCCTCCTGGACGGCGGGAGGGTCGTCGGTGCCTCGGCCGTGCTCATGTTCCTGCTCCTCGGGATCAGGATCGACGAGGTCATGATAGTCGCATCCTTCGCGTTGCTCGTCATCGCGCTTGTGAGCAAACGCACCGTGACGCGAGGAAACGGCCGTCGGCCCGTCGACTTGGCGCTGGCCCACAAGTGAGCAGCCGCTGCGACTTCAGCAGAACTGGTCGATCGTTCCCTGCCTCTTCGAAAGAGGCTGCGCGTCGATGCCCAGCTCCTTCTTGATGTGTGACGCGAGCTCCTGGGTCGACCCGTGCGTCGTGTAGACCATCTCCGGTCCGCAGGCCTTCGCGAAGGCCAACAGCTCGTCGAAGCCGCAGTGGTCCGAGACAGGGAACGCGTTGAACACCCCGCTGAGCGGGGACGAGCCGCCTCTCAGCGCCCAGCCTGTGAACTGCGCCATCCTCGCCCCCTGCTCGAGCATTGGCTTGACCCGCGCCCTGTCCGCGCTGAGGCCCGGGGTGATGTACACGAACGGGTCGTGCCTCGGTCCCGTGTACTCGTCGACTGTAAGGTCGTACCCGTGCCTGTTGAGCAGCCGGTTGTTCTCCGCGACGGTGGGATGCAGCAACACGGGGAGGTCCCGGAACGCAGCGGCGAGCTCCTGCGACTTTCCCAGAGGGTACGCGGAGAGCACGGCGGACCTGCCGTGGTCCAGCAGGTCCTCGAGCCAGTCCCTCGCGGCGGACATGATCTCGTCCCTGTCCGGGAAGACATAGAGAGGGTCCCCGTAGGTCGCCTCCGTGATCAGTATGTCGCACTTGACGGGTCTCGCGCCATTCACGTTCCCCCTGTCCCTCGTGCAGAAATCGCCCGTGTAGAGGACCCGCTTCTCGCCCTCGACCAGGAACATCGTCGACCCGGGGATGTGCCCCGCGTCCAGCATCGTGACCTGCTTGTCCGTGTAGGTCTGGACCGCCTTGCCCTTCCTCAGGCCTACGAAGTCCCTCGTGATGTCCGAGCAGATCGCGTGGGGATGCCTGAGGCCCGACGGCAGGTGGTCCGAGTGTGCGTGGGACACCATGCAGACCTCGTCCTTGACGAGCCTGCCAGGGTCGAACCTGAACCTCCGGCCGTCCATCTCGACCAAAATGCCGTTCCCATGGCGCACGAGCATCCGACTGGTCCCTCTCGCCGGACAGAGCGCGGCCGGGGCTTAACTATCTTATCCGCTCGAGCGAAAATGCTCCCATCATTATGGCCTTGTTCGTGTGCCTGTACTCGACCCAGTCCCTCGTCTGCGCGTCGGTGACGCCCTGGACGCTCAGCATGGTCTTCTGCTTCTCCGTCTTGAACATGACCGCGCCGGTCATCTGGTGCTGGATCGACTCTAGCTGCTGCTCGGTGTGCATCCCGCGCTCTATGGCGTAGACCGCCACCCCGCGGGCCTGCCTGATCTTCCCGGCGATCCCCTGGACGAACTGGAACGAGCGCTTGTCCTCGGCCTGAGTGACGCTCATCGACAGAGACAGGTACGCGAGCCTGAAGTACGGGTGCTCCTGCCTCTGGAAGTCCTTGACGAACGCGTCCAGTGACCTCGTGACCCCGTCGTAGTCGTCCGGGCCGGTGGCCTTCGCTATGTGCTCCGGGCTGGACGCCGGCAGCCCATGCGCCGCTGCCGCCCCCGAGGCATCTATCCACCTCACCAGACCCAGCTGCTCGTACTCTAGGAAGGTCGGCATTATCGGTGCCATGTCCCTCTCGATCTCGACCGGCGGCTTGGACGTGGTGACTATGACGACAGGGACGCCCTTCTTGAGCCCCTCGGCAAGGAAGAGCATCATCGCGACCTCCTTGCCTATGAACGGCGGGCCGACGTATAGCACGTTGGACGCGAACGGCATGCCGCCGAGCATGAGGTCGTCCAGCCGCTCGATGCCGGCCTTGACCTTCTCCTCGGCGTACTCCTGCTCGACCTTCTCCTCCATGTGCTCGATGTCCTTCCGGAGGTGGTCCTTCAGGGCCTGCTCCCTGCGCTCCAGCTCCTTCTCGCGCTGGTAGTGCCGGGACTTGAGCTCCTGCTCCTTCTCCCTGAGCCTCTGCTCCCTGACCTCGATGGTCTTCGACCTCTCGTCAGAGTCGTACGACGGCGCGCCGCGGACGGCCTGGACGTCGTCGACCCTGTACAGCACCTCGCGCTCCATCGCCTTGAGCTCGGCGTGCTTGAGCCCCACGGACTCCTCCTGGGCCTGCAGGTCCTTCTCCTTCTCGAGGAGCTCCTTCAGCTTCGAGTTCATGCGCTCCTGGTCGGCCTTGAGCCTGAGCTCCAGGCCCTTGACCGCCTCCTCGCGCCTGTCGAGGGCCACCATGCGCCTCCCGGCCTCGTCCTCCTTCGCCGAGAGGGAGGCGATCCTGTCCCTCATCGCGTCCGTGAGCCCCTTGTACTGTGATTCCTTGTCGGTCATCGAGGCCTTGAGCCTCTGCACCTCGTCGATCTGCGAGTTGATGCTCTCGGCGGCGATCCTCATCCTGGCCTCGTTCTCCGAGATGGCCTTCTCCTTGGCGAGCAGGATGTTCTCCTTGTCGACGAGCTCGTTCATCTGCTTGTCCGCGCGGGCTATGAGCCTCTCGGCCTTCTCGGAGTCGCGCCTGAGCTGCTCCTCCCTGGCATTCACAGCGGCCGCGCGCTCGTCGATGGCCTCCTTGCGCAGCATCAGCTCCTGCTCGAGGGTCTTGACCGCGGTCTTCTCCGCCGTGACCTTGCCGAGCTGTTCCTTGGCGGAGCGGGTCTCGATCGACCTCATCTCGATGGCGCTCTCGCGCATCCGGATCTGCTTCTCCCTCTCCGCGAGGGACGTCTCGAGGGACTTCAGCTCCCGTCCCCTGGACTCGAGGGCCTTCCGGTCCGCGTCTATGTCCGCGAGCCGGTTCCTCACATCCCGGTCCTTCGCCTGGGCGTCCAGCATGAGCTTGTTGGCGTCGAGCTCGCGGACCGCCGCCTTCTCCTCCTTGGCCGAGAGGGCCTTGGCGCGCTTCTCGATGTCCCTGGCCTGCAGGTCCAGCTCCGCCTGCCTGAGCTTGAGGGTCTCGAGCTTGCTCTCCACGCCGACCTCGGTCTTGGTGAGCTCCTGCCTGGACGTGCGGGCCATCTCGACGCGGCTCTCCAGCTCCGCCTGCATGGCCGTGATCTGCTTCTTGGACTCCTCGGCCGAGGCGAACTCCTCCATGAGCCTCTTCTCGTAGGCCTCGAGGTCCGCCTGCTTCGACCTGAGTGCATCCTCGTGGTACTCGAGCGCCTGGCGGCGCTTCTCCGTCTCGCGCACGAGCTCCTTTAGCTTCCCGTCGCTCGCCCGGAGCACCTCGCGCTCCTGGACGTTGGTCGAGCTGGCTATGATGTGCATCATCGAGCCGCTCAGCTGGAAGGCGACGGCGCTGCCCAGGTAGGCCATGGGCAGGATGCTGGCGAGTTCGATGTCCGTGAACCTGAACAGGACCGGGAAGATCAGCAGGACCGGCGGGAAGGCCGCCGAGGCTATGCTTATTGTCTTGCGGTTGCTGTTCCCGTCCCAGGTCATTGCCAGCGACACGAGCGTGAGGCTGATCCCCAGCAACGAGGCAGGGTACAGCCACGTCGGCCTGCCTATGGCGTAGTATCCGGTCTCGTCCAGTATGATGAGCGCTATGAAGAACGCCGGGACCGCGACCGCGGCGATGCTCATTATGAAGTGGGGTTCGTCCCTGTCCGCGAAGTACGGCTCCCATTTGGAGTACAGCGCGACCGCGGAGACGATCACGCCCGCGATGAGCGGGACGACCCAGTTGAGCGATATGGTCCATTCGGGCGCCGAGGCCAGCCAGTCCCAGTTCTCCTGAAGGTATGCGAGGACCGCTGTGGCCGCGAGGGCGAGCCCGGCCGCTATGCCTATCGTGTGAGCCAGCCGCCCCATGGTGAGCTGCAGGATGGCGGACTTCCTCGACCTCGTGAACTCGGACTGCTCGATCTCCTCGGCGGAGTGCCCTCTGCGGGAGTGTCTCTTCGGTTCGGGGGGCGAGGACGTCCGGATAGACGAGGTCTTGGCCGCCGTCTGAATCATCCCTTCCAGAGGGCTTGCTAGCCCGTCGATTTGAGAGCATTATATGTGTACTTAAACATTGGTTCTTCGCTCTCGTCGAGGGGCAGACATCTGGCTAGCCGTTCCGGCGGGGCCCGCGCCTGGTTTTTATCGGACTGACTAGTTTCACCCGGCCCCCTCCGCATCCCTTTAACCCCGTCCCTGCCGATGGAATCGTGCCGGTGACACCATGGACGCAACGAAGGCCGACATCACGGGGGGACCAGTAGCCGAGCTCGTGCAGGAAGACGCGCTCAGGATGGGTAGGGTCCTGAAGGCCGATGTGACCGCGCTGGACGACCTGGTGGGCGGGTTCAGGTCTTCCCAGGTCACGCTCTTCGACTCCGACAGCGCGTACGCATCGGAGCTGCTGCACATGCTCTGCGCGAGGGCTGTGGCAGAGTTCGACGAGGAGGCGGTCTGGATAGACGGGGGGAACGCCGTCGAGCCGTACAAGCTCGGCTCCATCTGCAGGCGCCTCGGGCTCGACAGGAGGGAAGTCCTCTCCAGGATCAACGTCTCCCGGGCGTTCACCGCGTACCAGTTCGTCGCGCTCGTGGAGGACAGGCTGGAGGAGGAGGTGGCCAGGAGCACCCCCGCCGCGATCATCGTCTCCTCCGCGACGGACCTGTTCATGGACAAGGACATGAAGTGGATGGAGTCGTACCAGCTGCTCCGCCGCTGCGCCGATGCCGTCGCCAGGGTTACGCAGGAGCACGAGACAATCACGCTGGTCACCGCCCAGACGCCGGAGAGGTCCTCCCCGGACCCGAGGATGGTCGCCCTGCTGAGCGAACGCTCGGACGAGGTGGTCCAGATACGCTCACGCAGGGACGGGCTGCTCTTCAGGCTCCCGAAGCGCGGGAGCTCGCTGATCTTCTCGCCGAGGCCGTGGAACCAGGCCACGCTCGAAGAGTTCGGGGGTGAGGCACACGGGTAGGACCGTCCCGACGTACCGGATGGCGCTCGAGTCGCTGGCCCACCAGTGGGACGATTTCAGGCGGGCGCTCAGGAAGGAGGACCGCGATGCCTTCGACTCCCTCGTCAACAAGGCGAGGATGCACGCGTCGGCCGGGACCTACGCGATAGCCCTCGACCCTTCCGAGTCCGCGGTCCTCTCGATGCTCCTGGAGCACGAGAAGGAGATCGCAAGGCTGAGGGGCGAGATGGAGGGCGGGGGAGAGGGCGCCAGGGGGACGCCCGGGGGCCGTGAGGACGGAAGATGAGGGGCTGGCTCATAGACGTCTACGCCGACGACGCCTCCGACTCGATGGTGTACTGGGTCAGGACGCGCAGGGGCGTCGTGGGGGCAGTGGGCCGCGAGCGGAAGCGCATCTGGCTCGGCGAGGAGCCGCGAGAGGTCCTGGCAATCACGGTCCGGAAGTACTCGAAGGTCGAGGACGTCGCGCACACCATCGACAACCGCGGGAGGTACAGGGACTACACGCTCTTCGACGTCGACATGCGCTTCAGCCAGAGGTACCTCCTCGAGAAGGGTGTCTTCCCCATGGGCCTGATGGAGCTGGCCCCTGAGCCGAGGATGCTGGACGACCCGTACGCCATCGACTACGAGCAGCCGCCGCTCAGGTCGGCGGTTCTCGACGTGCGCTCGGACGCGAGGCGTGGGGTGCCGTCGCTGGACGACCGGCTGGTGTCCGCCGAGGTGGCCGGCCATGCCGTCGACGGGAGCGAGGAGGATGTCATCTGGGGGATAGGGGACGTCCTCGCGAAGGAGGACCCGGACGTCGTGTACACCGACGGCGGGGATGCCTTCGCCATACCGTTCCTTTACAGGAGGGCTAAGGAGCTGGGCATGCGTCCTCCGCGCCTGGGCAGGGACGACGGGCAGGCCAAGGAGCGGAGGGGCAAGTCGTACTTCTCCTACGGCAGGATACTCTACAAGCCCCCGACCCACTCGCTCCGCGGCAGGGTGCACATCGACCGGGCCAGCTCGTTCATGTTCATGGAGAGCGGGCTGAACGGGCTCACGGACCTGTCGCGCATATCCGGGGTGCCCATACAGGAGCTCTCGCGCCTCTCCCCAGGGAGCGCGATAAGCGCGATGGAGGTGAACCAGGCCATCAAGGACGGGTGCGCGGTGATGTGGAAGAAGAACCTCCCGGAGGACTTCAAGACCGCGCAGGAGCTCATAGTCTCCGACCGGGGAGGGTTCATCTACGAACCCAAGGTCGGGCTCCACGAGCGGGTGCTGGAGGTGGACTTCACCTCGCTCTATCCGAACATAATGGTCAGGTTCAACATCTCGCCGGAGACGGTCATGTGCGGCTGCTGCCCCGACCCGTCCAGGAGGGTGCCGGTCCTGGGCTACGGGATATGCGACAGGCAGGTCGGGCTCATCCCGCGCGTCCTCAAGCCGGTCGTGGAGCGCAGGACCAGGCTGAAGAGGATCGTGAGGTCCGGCGTGGGCGACACCAAGGCGTACAAGGAGCGCGTGGACATACTGAAGTGGCTCCTGGTCACGTGCCTGGACGCGGAGACGCCGGTCCCCCACCTCGACGGGGGGAGGTACGGCGTGAGGCACATAGGAGACATCGTGGACCGGGTGGCCGGAGGGCTGGAGGGCGAGTTCCCCGTCAGCGGGCTGGAGGCCTTCGGCATCGACAGCGACCTCACCCCCTGCCTGAAGAAGGTGACCAGCGTCTTCAGGCATCCCGCGCCCGATGAGATGGTCGAGGTGGTCGCAGGCGACCGGACGACCAGGTTCACGCCGGACCATCCGTGCTATGTCTGGACGAGGAGGGGGATGGAGGTCAGGCCGGCGGCCACGTTGCGGAGAGGGGACCGGCTCCCCCTCATGCTTCCGCTGTACGATGGCATGGCGGGGGACGGGAGGTTCGTGTCGGGCGTCCGCGTGGAATCTGTGAGGAGGGTGGGGCCCAGGTGCGACCACGTCTACTGTCTCGGGGTTGAGGGGGTGCCACACGGCTTCGCCCTGGACGGGGGCGTGCTGACCCACAACTGCTTCGGATACACCGGCTACAGGAACGCCAGGTTCGGGAGGATCGAGTGCCACGAGGCGATCAACGCCTACGGGAGGGAGCTCATGCTCCAGGCATCCGAGATAGCCGAGGCGCACGGGTACGAGATACTCCACGGGATAGTCGACTCGCTCTGGCTGAAGGGGGACGGCGACCCCGAGCGGTTCTGCGAGCACGTCTCCGGGCACACGGGCATACCGCTCGAGCCCGAGGGGACCTACAAGTGGATCGTGTTCCTCCCCGACAGGTCGCACGGCCTCGGGGTGCTCAACAGGTACTACGGGCTCTTCGAGGACGGCAGGACGAAGGTCCGCGGGATAGAGCTCAGGCGGAAGGACACGACGGGCCTGGTGAGGGACATGCAGTCGGACCTGCTGGCACACTTATCGCGGGCCGAGGACGGCGCGGGCTTCGCCGAGCTTGTCCCGTCCGCGCTGGACATCGTGGGGGAGTACGTCGAGGCCGTGAGGGCCGGGACCGTCCCGCTGGAGAGGCTGCTCATCACGAGGCGCGTCTCGCAAGGCCTTTCGGAGTACAGGCAGTTCAACGACGGCGTGGCCGCGCTGACGCAGCTCGGGGCCGAGGGGTTCGAGGTGCACCCTGGGGAGGCCGTGAGGTACGTGATGCAGGACCGGTCGAGCAGGGATCCTGCCAAGAGGGTGAGGGCGGAGGCGTTCCTAGCGCCCGGGGACGGGTACGACGAGGGGGCATACGTCGACCTCGTCCTGAGAGGGGCCGAGGGGATGCTCCTCCCCTTCGGATTCGACCTCGGGAGGCTGCGCGTCATCTTCCATCACAAGGGCGGGGCGGGCACTCTTCGACGGCTGTTCTAGCGGGGGAGTCAGTGAACAAAAGAAATATATAGGATGGCGTCGAAATGGGTGTCGAGGGGAGTGTACTGACCTTGTTCGGATCGAGGTTCGCAGCACCTGCGGTGATATTGGCAGTTCTAGCCGTGTCCGCAGTGCCCATCGCGCTCGCCCTGGACGGCGACGGGACCGACTACGGCCTCGTGTCGATCGAGGGGACCGTGATCGAGTTCGGCTGCTGCGACGACGAGAACGACTGCCTGAACGACAGCAGGGCGGGCTCGTTCCTTCTCGAGACGGACAACGGGACGGAGGTCAACGTCGAGTTCGGGCCCTGGTGGTACTGGGACTGGGTCGACGAGAACAACGGGACCACCGTAAGGGACGTCGTAGCGGTCGGTGACAGGGTCAACGTCACTGGCGTGCTCGAAGAGGACGATGACGGGACGCTCTCCCTCAGCGCCTGGAAGATAGTCAACATCGACACAGGCGAAGAGATCACGATAAAGGAAGAGGCGTGTCCGCCTTGGGCAGGCGGCCCTAAGGAGCTGGGTATTGTAGATTGGCCACCGTCTCAACACGAGTGACCGTTTTTTGCTTCCTTTCGGCCCCATGTCGATCTTCGGGGGGAGAAAGGTAGGGCACTCCTCTTCCTTACAAACATCCTTGTTTCTGACAGCCCGGGCCATCAGGCCAGATAGATGAGGGCGATCGGCACCATCATGCATCCCATGAGGCACACCCTCCGCACACCGGCGCGCATGGTGAGGATGCCCAGGAGGAATGCTGCCGACAGGACGAGCCCGCCCCGGAGCCCGGTGACGGAGAGGGCAAGGGCGCACAGGAACACTATGCACGCGCACGCGGCCCACCTCGACGAGAGCAACCGCCTGGCCTTGTCCCCAGCGAGACGCGGCTCCAGGGAACGCATCAGCCAGTGACACAGCGCGGCGGACAGGAGCATGGAGGAGACGAGCATGCAGCCCGCCTGCAGCGAGGACATGGCATCCGAC
>JALOTO010000162.1 GCA_025457845.1 Thermoplasmata archaeon
GCGCGCCCGCTATATTACTTGCCCGAACCGGGAGCCGCGCCGGCAAAGTAAAAATACGCTCCAAGGGCTCCCATACCCCGTGAGACGCTCTGCCGCGGTGGGGATGGCCTGTGTTCTGGGGATGCTTACCTCCGCGGCGGTGATAGCCCTCATGGCCAACAGGGCGCTGGCACACCCTGACGGCGATCCCTGGTCGGCCCTCGACCCCGTCGGATGGGCGATCCTCGTGACCGGAGTGGGGGGCTTCGCGATGTCCTCCGCCCTGCTCGTCCACTCGAGGTACCTGATATCGACCATTGCGTCCTCCCCGAAGGCGGTTCCGGACGCCGGCAGGACGGACGAGGCGCAGGCCGATGCGCAGAAAGGTACGTCGGAGCCGCCGGCCGAACGCGACTTGACCGCTCTACCCGTCGACGAGAGGCGCCTCTACGACCGGATAGAGGAGGCAGGGGGAGAGATACTGCAGATGAACCTCGTAGCCTCGGGTGAGTTCTCGAAGTCCAAGGTGACGAGGCTCTTGGACCGGCTCGAATCGCGCGGCCTGATCGTCCGAGAGCGGAAGGGGATGACCAACCGGATACGGTTGGTCAGATAGTCGTCGCTGTGCCTGGCCCCGATGACCGACCGTCGGATTTCGTCACCATGCAACTGATTTCAGGCGAGGTATTACGTGGTATTTCACCGCTACATCCTGACCGCGGGATACCCCAGGGTATGCCCGGACAAACAAGGGGGAAGTGACGTGAACATCATCAACATCCGCCGCGTCCTCGTCGCGGCCATTGCTCTGGCCTTCGTGGTTCCGGTCATGAGCATCGTCAGCGCGACCAGCGATGAGGACAGCAGCGAAATTGTGCCCCGAGATCAGAGGGAATGGACCGTGATGCTCTATATGGGCTCCGACAGCTCGTACTACGAGGTCTTCGACGACGAGGGCGAAGAGATAGTTGTGCCCTTCATCCTCGGACAGTGCGAGAGGGCCTTCGCCGAGGCCGAGATCGACCCGGAGGAACAGGACGTCAATCTCGTCGTCCTCGTGGACCGCACCCCGAGCAGTACCTGCTCGTGGCGAAGAACGGGCACGCGTGGTGCGGAATCTGTCCCGACGAGACCGTCGTGGACGGGGAGGTCGCCACCGAGGGCTACATGATGTCCATCGACGGGATGGCCGCAGAGCTCCTGGAGGTCGAGGAGGAGACGGGCGAGCGCATCGACGTGATGCTCCTCGACGGGGACAACATGGCGTCCCTGGAAGCCGTCTACGAGCTGAGGCACGCCATTGACTACTTCGTCGCCTCCCAGCAGGACGTGCCGTTGGACGGGTTCCCGTACTACCTCTTCCTAAAGCACCTGCTCGAAGGGTCGGCGGGAGAAGCCGCCTACGCGCCGAGCCAGCTCGCCTGCACCATCGTGGAGGACTACGTATACTACTACAACAACACGGACGGCAAGAAGGTCCTGCTCGACCACCTGCTCTCCAACTCGCAGATGGCCGTGACGGCATCGGCGTTCTGCATGGGGGAGGACGGCGAGAACATCGAGAGGATAGTCGGCGCCTTCGATGCCGCTCTCGACCACATGATCGAATCGTGTGACGGGATGTGGATACCGCTCAACAGGAACAACATAGCATCGGCCAGGGACTACGCGCTGATCGGGAAGATGGGGGACCAGGCAGGCTACGAATGGCTCCCCGACGTGTATTCCTGGCTGGACATGACGGACCAGCTGGTCCAGCAGTACCCGCCCGAGGACCCGCTCTGGGAAGGACCGGACACAGAGTTCACGGCGCTCGTCAAGGAGTTCCTGCAGTCGGTCCTCGACGCGAGGACCTGCATGGTGGAATGCCAGATATTGGCCCGGTCCGGCAACTCGGACCCGCACGGCCTCAATCTCTGGTTCCCGCCGACATGGCTGCACTGGGACACCCTGGACATGACCAGGGAGAGGACCTACCTGTACGACGGGAGCAACGTCCCGTTGCCGGCGGAGTACTACTGCGTCGACTGCCCATACGACTACAGGGAGTGCGGGCTGGACCTGGTGGCCGATACTAGCTGGATCCCGTTCTTCGAGATCTACTATGACTCACGCTGGCTCCTGTACAACAGCGGCATGGGGGAATCCGCACCGCGGTCTGGGAGTTAACAGTCCCACCCTACGTCCAACACACGGCACGCGAGTGCCAGAGCCAACCGCGGAAAACTCCTTACCCCAACTGGAAACCCTTTGGCGAAGAGGTGCGGGGCCTCTTCGCCTGTATTTTTCTCTCTCAGTCCACCAGCGAAGGCAGCTCCCTCAGGAACATCTCGACCGCCCTGCCCCTGTGGGACATGGTGTTCTTCTCCGCGACCTCTATCTGGGCATAGGTCCGCGTGTCCCCCTCGGGCACGAATATCGGGTCGTATCCGAAGCCGCCCGTGCCAGCCTTCTCGTGGGATATGGAGCCCTTGGCGATCCCTTTGACCATGAACGGCTTCCCTCCTGGCTTCATGAAGCCTATGCAGCACTCGAACCTCGCGCGCCTGTCCTCGACCCCCCTCATCAGGGAGAGGATGCCGTCGCAGCCGATGGTCTTGAAGACATACGAAGAATAGACGCCGGGGAACCCCTTCAGCGAATCGACGAACAGGCCTGAATCGTCGATGAACATCGGCCTGTCGTACCGCTCCATGAGCCACTCGAGCCCGGGGCCGATGGTCTCCTCGAGGGTCTCCGACTGTATCTCCGGGTACTTCGTCCTGATGTGCTCGACCTCGTAGCCGTGGTCCCTCATCTGCTGGGAGATCTCCCTGAACTTCCCGTCGTTGCTCGTGACGAAGGCTATTCTTTGCGTGTGTACCGCCCCCTCTTCTCTATCTCCCTGACCTTGTCGAGGACCGACTTGCCCTCGACATAGGAGTCCACGTAGGACCGCTTGATGACGTCGTAGAGGCCGCTCCTGTCGTGGTGGGCGGAGTGGAAGGCCTCCTCCAGGAGGTGCATGTCCACCCCCTTGTCCTCCAGTTCGGAGCTCTTCTGGCCGAGCGAGAAATCGATGAGCACAATCCTGTCGCCCTCCAGGAGCATGTTGCTGGTCGTGAGGTCGCCGTGGACTATGTCGTTGGAGTGGAGCCTCGCGGCAATCCCGCCGATCTTCTCGCACACCCTCACCGCATCGTCGTCAGGGAGCTCCATCAGGGCGTCCTTGACCCGGACCCCTTTGACCTCCTCCATGACGATCCGGTTCCCGCAGATGTCTATGGAATAGATGACGGGGACCGCGATGCCCGCCTTCCTCGCCTCGAACATGAGGCGCGCCTCGTTCTTGATGCGCGCGGTCTGGATGGACCTGTCCAGCTCGGGGTGCCTGTACCCCTTGACGACCCTCTGCTTGACGACCACGTCACGGCCCATCCAGATGGACGAGTCGAGCCGGGCCTCCGCGCCTACCCTGTGGACGGCCACGGCTGCTGAAAGGACTCCGATTAGATAAGTTGTTCTGACAGGGATTCGCGCACGGCGCGGGTCAGCGCAGCTGGGGCTCGGTGAGCTTCGTCCGGTACAGGGCTACGAACGCCGTCGCCGCCACGGACCCGCCGACGACCAGGTACGTTCCGAGGATGGACCAGTTCGCCTGGAGATCCCCTCTCTCAGCCGGGATGACCAGGTAGTTGATCACGTAGAGCACCATGAACACCTGGATGAGCACGATCGAGAATATCCTGGTCCCGGTCTGCGCCATCCGGCGGTAACTCCGGGGCGCCCGCATCCATGCCCATAGCGTCAAGCCCGCGTCGACGACGGCGAGGCCGGCCACCGTCATCCAGACGATGGGCGAGGCCATCGTGTAGGGAAGGCTCACATCCACCCTGTTGTCGATGTAGGTGTTCGGCGAGACGAGATACCCCGACGATTCGTAGACGCATATCCCGCAGTCGCTCCTGGTCACGACGTTGTCGGTCACGCTGCAGTCGCTGGTGTAGATGAGGGAGACTCCCTTGTCGTTCTCGGTTATGGCACAGTCCGTGACGAGGACATTCGACACGGATAGGAGGGATATCCCGATTGAGCAGTTGGTGACCGTCAGGTCCCTGAGGATGACATACTCCGACGTCGACTGTATCAGTATGCCGACCGCGGACCCGCCGCCGTCGATGGTCCAGCCTTCGATCACGTACGGGTCAACCGAGGTGCCGCTGCCGGACG
>JALOTO010000033.1 GCA_025457845.1 Thermoplasmata archaeon
CCTGCTGGTACCCGGCGACCACTTCGGGATGGACGGGTACATCAGGATAGGCACGGGCCCGCCGACCGACTACCTCCTCAAGGGCCTGGACAGGGTGGATGAGCTGCTCAACGGGTTGGGGAAGGGCAGGAGATAGCGTGAATGGCCGGGCGCGGCCTATGTAGGGCTACTTAGTCTACGTGAGCAAGGGATAAGACCCCATAGGCCGTCCCACGCCGAAAGGCCCCGGCGCGGGACGGGCGTCCGTCCTCCAGCCCGGGCCCAGAGGGGGAACACAGTTGATAGACACTGGAAACACGGGATTCATGCTGGTCGCGACCAGCCTCGTCATGCTGATGACTCCGGGCCTCGCATTCTTCTACGGCGGGCTCGTGGGAAGGAAGAATGTCCTCTCGTCTCGATGGGCGTCGTGGACATCCTCTGGTTCGCGGTCGGCTACTCGCTCTGCTTCAGCGGAGGGGAAGGCGGCATCTACGGCAACCTGGACATGGCGTTCCTGAACGGCGTGTCCGTGACCTCCGAGTACGGGGACTTCGAGGGCGGGGCGCACATACCGCTGTACGTCTTCATCGCGTACCAGATGATGTTCGCCATCATCACTCCCGCCCTCATAAGCGGGGCGTTCACCAACAGGGTCAAGTTCAAGGCGTACCTGATATTCCTCGTCGGCTGGTCCCTGTTCGTCTACTTCCCGTTCGTCCACATGGTCTGGGGCGGCGGCCTCCTGGCGGACTGGGGCGTCCAGGACTTCGCGGGAGGCATAGTCGTGCACGCCACGGCGGGCATGGCGGCGCTGGCAGCTGTGTTCTTCGTCGGGCGTAGGAAGGTCAAGGAGTCGGGACCGCACAGCCTTCCATTGGTCGCCCTCGGCACGGGCCTGCTCTGGTTCGGCTGGTACGGCTTCAACGCCGGGAGCGAGCTCAAGGTCGACTCGATCACCGCCCTCGCGTTCATCAACACGGACCTCGCCGCGTCCGTCGCGGCCATCACGTGGCTCTGCATGGCATGGATCTTCGAGAAGAAGCCGAAGTTCCTCGGGCTGCTCACCGGCGCGGTCGCCGGCCTCGCGACCATCACTCCCGCGGCGGGTTTCGTCTCGCCGCAGGCGGCCCTCGTCATCGGGTTCCTGGCGGGCATGGTCTGCTATGGAGCCATATGGCTCAAGACCAGGATGAAATGGGACGACGCCCTCGATGTCTGGGGCGTCCACGGGGTCGGTGGCATCCTGGGCACGATAGCCCTCGGCGTGTTCGCCTGGAGCTCCATCAACGCGGCGAGCCAGGACGGCCTGCTCCACGGGAACTCGGAGTTCCTCGGGATACAGGTCGGCGCCGCCGCCCTGGCCGCGACCTGGGGGTTCGTCTTCACCTACGTCATGCTGTTCCTGATCGACAAGGTGACCCCGGTAAGGACCGAGCAGTCCGCCGAGGAGATGGGACTGGACGAGTCGGAGCACGGAGAACAGGCGTACATCTGAGCCGTCTACGGCCCTCGACCGAGGATGAGTCGGCAGCCCAGAGGAGGCCATCCCCGGCGAAAACGATATCACCCATGAACCTCAATCGCATGGCAAGGGAGACCTACGTACATGAAGCACCGTGACTTCGGGAAGACCGGCTTCAGGGTTTCAGCCCTCGGCTTCGGCGCCATGCGCCTGCCGACCAAGGACAAGAAGCCCATGGGCGAGAAGATCGATGCCAAGGCCGCTGAGAGGATGGTCCTGAAGGCCATAGAAGGCGGGGTCAACTACTTCGACACGGCCTACATGTACCACGGGGGGAAGAGCGAGGAGTTCCTGGGCAAGGTGCTCCAGGGCGGCCTGAGGGACGAGGTCAAGCTCGCGACCAAGTGTCCCGCCTACATGGTCAAGAAGCCGACCGACTTCGACAGGTTCCTGAGCACCCAACTGAAGAGGCTCAGGACCGACCACATCGACTTCTACCTGTTCCACGCGCTCAGCGGCAAGACCTGGAAGGACGTCGTCCTCCGGCACCGGCTCCTCAAGCGGGCGGAGGCCGCGCTGAAGGACGGCAGGATAGGCCACCTCGGCTTCTCGTTCCACGACGACCTCAAGGCGTTCAAGACCATAGTCGACGGCTACGACGGATGGGAGTTCTGCCAGATCCAGTACAACTACATGGACGTCAAGAACCAGGCCGGGACCGAGGGGCTGAGGTACGCCGCCTCGAAGGGCCTGGGCGTCGTCGTCATGGAGCCCCTGCTCGGAGGAAGGCTCTCCGACCCGCCCCAGGGACTGAGGCGGGAGCTGAAGGCGAACGGCAGGATGCTCGAGCCGTCCGACCTCGCGCTCCAGTGGATCTGGGACCAGCAAGAGGTCTCGACCGTCCTGAGCGGCATGACGGAGATGAAGCACGTCATCGGGAACCTCGGATCCGCCGGGCGCTCCGGGGTCGGCACCCTATCGAAGGCGAAGAGGCAGGCGGTCGAGAAGGCCAGGACATGGTACAACGAGAGGACCCTCGTCCCGTGCACCGGCTGCAGCTACTGCATGCCATGCCCCCACAAGGTGAACATCCCGTCCAACTTCGAGGAGTACAACCTGGGTTACATGCACGACGACATCGAGGGCGCCAGGATGGTCTACGCCCGGTTCTTCAACACGAAGTCCAAGGCGTCTGCCTGCAAGAAGTGCGGGAAGTGCGAACCCAAGTGCCCGCAGAAGATACCCATACGAGAACGGCTCGAAGAGGTCGACGCGGTCCTCGGGAAGGGCAGGCCGTATCCCAAGAGGAAGGCCTGAACTGAAGACACGGCCGTTCGCCGCAAACGCTATCGTCACAAGACGCCATCGCATGCCGGTTGTGACATGTCGACAGACGTCCTCATCGTGCTGAACGATGCACCCTACGGGAACGAGAGGTCCTACAACGGGCTGAGGCTCGCAATCACACTCCAGGCGAAGGGCAACAGGGTCTTCATCTTCCTGATGGCGGACGCGGTCACGAGTGCCCTCCCTGGACAGGTGACCCCAGAGGGATTCTACAACATAGGCGACATGCTCGGCAGGGTCATCGAGAAGGGCGGTCGGGTCGCCGCTTGCGGAAGCTGCATGAAGGCAAGGGGACTCAGCGCAGAGGGCATGATCGGACGGGTGGAGCAGGGCTCGATGGCACTCCTCTCGGAATGGACCGAGAAGTGCGACAAGATCCATTCGTTCTGAGGGTGCGCTCGATCGTCAGGGGTCGCCAAGCGTGAAGATTGGCGGCACCAACTCCGCCATGGATGTGGGCGGAGGTCGCTCCCGCAGACGCACGGCGAGGTCGCGGATCTTCGCCTCTATCGTCCTCGCCACAGCCAGATATTTCTCACGAGATCCGCCGACGGGGTCCTCTATGCCCCAGTCCTCGCTCGGCACCCCTGGGACCACCATGCAGCCGCGCGGGCCGCCGCACCCCATGTGCACGACCAGATCGAGGGAGGTCAGGACCTCTCCGGGGAGGGACTTGGGCCTTGCCTGAGAGATGTCGACACCGAGCTCCATCATTGTCGCGACCGCGCCCGGGTCCACACGGTCGGCGGGTTCCGTACCTCCGCTCAAGGGGTCGATGATGTCGGATGCGAGTTTCCGGGCGAACGCCTCAGCAATCTGGCTCCTGCAGGAATTCTTCACGCAGATGAATGCGACGCGATAGACCCTTGTCGGACTCAAGCGTGGCGACCTCCAATGGGAGAACCATCGGGTCCGTAGAATCTCCGTTTGATCCAGAGCGAGACGTGCACCAGGCCGAGCAGGACGGGCACCTCCATCAGAGGACCGATGACAGCAGTGAAGGCCTCAATCGAGGAGATGGTGAAGGTGGCCACCGCCACTGCTATGGCGAGTTCGAAGTTGTTGCTGGCCGCGGTGAATGACTGGGTCGCGGACTGCCCGTAGTTGAACCCGAGCCTGTGCGAGAGGGCGAAGCTCGTGAAGAACATCAGGAGGAAGTACGCCAGGAGCGGAAGCGCCACCTTTACGACGTCGAACGGCCGGCTCAGGATCTCCTCGCCCTGGAGGGCGAACATCACGACTATTGTGAACAGCAGGCCGATGAGCGCGAGCCTGCCTATCTTCGGCGAGAAGACCGTGTCATACCACGCCCTTCCCTTGCGCCTGGCGATGAAGTACCAGCTGGCCACGCCCAGCGCGAACGGTATGCCCAGGAAAATGAGCACGTTCTTCGCGATGTCGGCCATGGTTATGTCGACGACGGCCGCCTCCGCGGTCGGGGACATCACGGGCGTCATGACGGTGATGAAGAAGTACGCCAGCACCGAGTACATGAAGATCTGGAAGACCGAGTTGAGCGCCACGAGGACGGCGCAATACTCGCAGTCCCCCTCTGCCAGCATGTTCCAGACCAGAACCATCGCGATGCACCTGGCCAGCCCGATGAGTATGAGCCCATTCCTGAATGCGGTGGAGGTCTCGTCTCCCCCGGGGAATGCGAGCCACGCCAGCGCGAACATCAGAACGGGACCTACGGCCCAGTTGAGGACGAGAGAGGTCGTGAGCATCCTCTTCGCGCCCCTCAGCTTCCCCAGCTCGTCGTACCGGACCTTGGCGAGGGGTGGATACATCATCACGAGCAGGCCGATGGCGATTGGAAGCGAGACATCGAAGATCTTGGCGGAATCGAGCGCATCCGGCAGTCCGGGGAACGCCGCGCCCAGCCCGACGCCGATGGCCATGGCCAGGAATATCCAGAGCGTGAGGAGTTCATCGAAGAGGGACAGCCGCGCCTTCTTCGGTTCGCACGCACCGCCTGATGCCTCGGCCGACAAGCCCATCCTCTCCCTGCCACCTTGATTGCAGAGGGTGGATTTTAGGATATCCAACTGTAGATATGGCGATTCTACGAGAAACTCGCAACCGGACGTGGAACAATTCAAATACACGCACTCCATGCATGAAAAGTACGAAATGTGTGAAAAGTGTGATATGTATGAACCCACACGGAATGGAGGTCTACGGCACAGTCAAGGTCGGCGATCGCGGCCAGATAGTCATCCCATCGGGGGCGAGGAAGAGACTCGGCATCAGGGCCGGAGACTTCATGCTCGTGGTGAGCACCCCGCAGGGTGACGGCATAGCCCTCATCAAGGCGGACGTGGTCCGAGAGATGGTCAGGAAGATGAGCATCGGGCTATCCCAGACAGAAGAGGCACGGCCAAGGACGAGGGCCAAGAAGGCCTGACCGGGCATCACGGGCGGACGGTCCAAATGTCACATACATTGCGCACACAGGTGAGACGATGAGCGGTAACATCATAGAGGTACAGGGGCTGACCCATTCGTTCGGGGACTTCAAGGCGGTCGACGACATCAGCTTCACGGTCGAGGAGGGCGAGATCTTCTCCTTCCTCGGACCCAACGGCGCCGGCAAGAGCACGACCATCAACGTGCTCACGACCCAGCTGGGATGTCAGAAGGGCTCCGCCAAGGTCTGCGGGTTCGACGTCAGCAAGGACCCGCATCAGGTCAAGAAGTCGATCGGCATAGTCTTCCAGGACGAGGTCCTCGACAGGGACATGACGGTCAGGGAGACGCTTGAGTTCCACGGGCGCATCTACTCCATGCCCAGGGACCAGAGGCTCGAGCGGGAGAAGGAACTCATAGAGCTGGTCGAGCTCGGGGAGAAGGTGGACGAGAGGACCAAGAACCTGAGCGGCGGCATGAAGAGGAGGCTGGAGATCGCGAGGGGGCTGATGACCAGACCGCGCGTCCTGTTCCTCGACGAGCCGACGATAGGGCTCGACCCGCAGACCAGGCTCCGCATCTGGGACTACATCAAGGGGGTCAACGAGGAGGGCACCACGATCTTCCTCACGACCCACTACATGGACGAGGCGGACAGGCTCAGCGACAGGATCGAGATCATCGACCATGGCAGGATAATCGCGTCCGGCACCGCCGACTCACTGAAGAACACGCTCGGGAAGGACATGATCTACCTAGAGACCGCGGACGACGACAAGGCCATGGCCATCACCAAGGGCGTGCCAGAGGTCTCCCATGCCAAGCGCATGCCGAAGGGGATCGAGCTCATACTCAACTCCGACGGCAGCAAGGTCATGCCGTCCATCCTGCGCGCCATCGAGGACGGCGGGATAGAGATCGGCAGCGTCAAGATGAAGAAGCCCTCGCTGGACGATGTCTTCGTGCACTACACGGGCAGGGAGATCAGGGACGGGCCCGCGGAGAACGGCTTTCCCAAGCGCGCTAGAAGGGGGCACTGAGCATGGGCAGGGAGTTCCTCACCATATACTGGAGGGAGATGCTCAGGTTCGTCAGGTTCAAGGGGCAGCTCTTCGCCGCGCTGGTCCAGCCGGCTCTGTGGCTCCTGCTGTTCGGCGTCGCCATGTCGAGCAACTTCGACAGCAGCATGATACCCA
Source organism: Thermoplasmata archaeon (assembly GCA_025457845.1). Next base: position 6,397 of record JALOTO010000033.1, read on the forward strand.
CCATCCCCGGGGTCGTCTCGGTCGACTACCTCACATTCATGGCGGCGGGGGTCATGGCGATGACGGCCCTGTTCACTTGTCTCTTCGGCGGCATGGGCCTGCTGTTCGACAAGAACTGGGGAATCATGAAGGAGATGCTCGCGAGCCCGATGCGGTCGTACCACATACAGCTCGGGGTGGGCCTCGGCGGGATCACCAAGTCCCTCATACAGGTCGGCCTCATAATGGGCTTCGGCATAGTGCTGGGGGTCCAGTTCTTCAACGGGTTCTCGGCCTCGGAGACCGTATGGTCCATCCTAGGGATATTCGCGTTCGTCACGGTCTTCTCCGCGGGGTTCATCTTCCTCTCGGCGGGGATGGCCATGCGCGTGGAGAGCATGGAGAGCGTCCAGGCCATCATGACCCTGCTGACCATGCCGCTCATGTTCTCGAGCAACGCCCTCTACTCGACGGCCTCGTTCCCGGGGTGGCTCCAGGCGATATCCAGCGTGAACCCGCTGACCTACTTCGTCAACGGCATCAGGTACTTCGCCCTGGGGGACGACTTCAGCGCCCTGGGGACGCACTACCAGTACACCGGCGGGGAGATCCTGACCTCGCTCGCCATCCTGCTCGCGTTCACCGCGGCGACCTTCGTCTTCGCGTGGACGTCATTCAAGAAGGCGAGGGTGACCTGAACGAGACCGAAGAAACCCCTTCAGTTCATCATTTTTAGTACGATTGTTCATTCAAAGGCATACCGTTAAATGGTGCCTCCGACGTCCCTTCCACCGACGGAGACGGGTCCGATGATGAGGGAGGACGAGGCCGAGAAGGTGTTGGCGGAATCACCAGAGGATATAGCCGGGCTGCTGAAGTCTGTCGCGAACGTCTCGAGGGTCGAGATACTCGCCCTGCTAATGCGCGGCAACGCCACCTTCGCCCAGATCATGGCGAGGACGAGGCTGTCCAAGACGGCGCTCGCCAACCACCTCGTCCATCTGGCCGACCGCAACCTCGTCGAGAGGAAGGGAAGGGGCGAGTACGCCCTAACTGCAGACGGGAGGGACCTGATAAGGTCCGCCGCGTCCGCCTTCGATCGCGCGACGGCTAGGTCGGTAGAAAGGACGGACCAGCTCCGCAAGCACTACAGGAGGGCGATGGAGATGAACAACGTGAAGGACGGTGCTCTGATATCGAGGCCGGCGACCTACCAGGGGTGCTGGCTCTCTTACACTGGAGCCATGGCCGGATGCCTCAAGGCACTCGGCAAGCGGTGCGACCCCACCGACGTCGGGGGGCACTCGGGCTACGCGTTCATGGTCAACGTCTCGAAGGGGGAGACCTGTCCCTCGGGACCGACCGCGATGACCGTCAAGGTGTTCAAGGACATGGTGAAGAGCACCGAGGGCCTCGGATGGGCCGTCGAGCCGTGGATACACAGCAAGTCATATCCTTCGAAGCCAGGGAGTCCGACAGCGGCGGACATGGAGGTAGTGAGGGGGCTCTTCGAGGACGTGAAGAGGGAGATCCTGGACAACGACAGACCCGTGGTCCTCTGGGGCCTGGTCGTCCCTGAGTACGGCATAGTCAACGGTTACGAGGGGACGGCGTACAGGGTCAGCACGGTAAGGACCATCAACGACCTCACCGAGGACCCCGTCCAATACTACGACCTCAACGCTCCCGGGTGCATAGACGCGCTCTACTTCAGGAAGGAGGTGGAGGTCGACAGCGAGAAGGCCCTGGAGCAGGCGTTGCGCAGGGCCCTCAGGATGGCGAAGGGCGATGTGCCCATCCAAGCGCACTACGTCGCGGGGCCGCCGGCCTTCGAGGAGTGGGCAACCGTGCTGACGGACCTCCCTCCCGAGAAGAGGAACTACCTGGGCAACAGCTACACGGGGGCGTGCGTCGGCGAAGGGCGCAGGATGAGCGCCGAGTTCCTGAAGAGGGCGGCAAGGGATGTGGACAAGGACAGGGCGAAGGACCTGATGGCCGCGTCCAGGAGCTACTCGGAGGGGGCGGACCTCATGGGCGGGTTCATGAAGCTCTTCCCGTTCGCCTTCGAGGGGACCATAACGGACAAGGACGCGGAGAAGGGCGCGGTGATCCTGCGAGAGGCGAGGAAGGCCGAGGAGAAGGCGGTCGCGGCGCTCGAAAGGGCGGTGTGAGCGGCTGCGCGAATGAGAGAAAGATGCTGGGAACCGGTTTGAGGGTTTCGAGGGCGGGAGCGCCTCAGTAGATGCTCCCGTCTTCCTGGCTGGACGTCAGGACGCCGTCGACGGCCGAGAGGGTGTAGTCTGTCCCGCCCATGCCGGACCAGGTCGCGAGGTTGAACGCGTCCCCGTTGTGTATCCTGTGGACCAGGATGTCCTCGTAGGTCAGAGGCGTGTTCCTCTCGCACACCTCGGGCATGCCGGGCGTGGTGAGGAAGTACGCCACACCAGGGGTCGTGAGGCATGCGCTGAAGAGCGTGACGTCGCCGTTCGCCTCGACCGCCAGGGCGGTCCCCTCCTCGATGCCGATGCCTCTCGCCTGCTCCGCCCAGCCGTCCTGGACGATGCGCGCGAGGAAGGTGACGAGCCTGCCCATCCTGTCCCTCGCGACGAAGTGGCTGTCCGTGATCGTGTCATCCATGTTGTCGAGCACGAGGAAGTCGTTCTCGAGGGCGACCTTCTTGTGGTACGGGTTGGAGAGCGCCTTGACCGAGTCGATCGTGTCGAACTCGGCCGTGAACGAGAACTCGCCCAGGACCGCGAGGCCCGCGCTGGTCCCGCCGATGGGGACTCCGTTGTCGGCGAGCGTGTGTATGGCGTCCTCGACCGGGGTGCCCATCCACATGCTCACATAATCGTACTGGTCGCCGCCCGCGATGAAGAGCGCCTCTGCGCACAGTATCTTGTCTATGCAGAACGGGTCGTACGACGCCTCGGAAGACTGGAATATGATGGTCTCGCAGGAGTCGACCCCGCCAAGCTGCTTGTAGATCCACGGGTTGTACGCGTCAGTTCCGGATGCGCGTATTATGAGGAAGTCGCCGCCTCCGGACTTGTCTATCATCCACATCATGGCCTCGGCGACGTCGGTGCCTCCGCCTGCCAGCAGCAGCCCCGGCGAGGTTTCCCTCGTCACGTCGTCCGGATTGCCCCAGACGTAGTATTCGTACTTCACAGACCCGGCGCTCGCCTGGAGAGAGACCATCACGGTGGCGAACACCATGATGAGGACCATCGTCAAGGCTGGCGCATAACTCCTGAGATTCATTATCCCCTGCCCCCGTCAGTGCATGGCCGACCCGTTACATTACACTTGCGCGCTATCAAGGGCGCCAGTGTCTACAGATGTACGGTTCTGTCCCAGCCGCGGCAGGCGGGTGGGACAATCGAGCCGGAGGCGGGCACGATAGGGGGTCACACCAAAACACTAAGGAGCAGGAGGGGGATTACTCGACGGCTTAGGGGGAGGTGGTTGAGCTGGAGGTCTGGGGAATACGGTTCCGGTCGTACGCTGTTCTCATCGCCCTCACTGCCTCATGCGCTGTGCTGTTCACCGGCGTCGCGGCCCTCAATGCCGCCAGCCCGGCGACCGACATAACTGAACCATCCTACGTCTCCGCCCACACGGCCCTGCAGCTCCTCTCCATATCGGCATCCCTGAGCATATTCGGTGTCAGGTGGACATCTGGGAGGATGACCAAGGACCTCCCGAACCTGCTCATGGGAACGACCTTCATGACTGTCGGGCTCTTCCACCTCTTCCACGCGCTGTCGTACCCAGGCGTCCTCGAGCCGTCAAGGTTCGTATCTCTTGAGATATCCACCTACTTCAGGGTCATCGCCAGGATCACCATCGCGGCTGCCTTCCTCGGCGTCGCGTTCTTCCAGTTCAGGCGCAAGGCGGAGTCTTCGGATTCCGCGATAATGGCCTTCGGATCTGGCGTCTACGTGCTCCTCGTCTTCAGCCTGATTATGTTCCAGACGGACCTGCTCCCGCGGTTCACGGACGGGGAGGGAGGGTTGACCGGCTTCGGAAGGGCTGTCGAGTACGGCGCTGTCGCAGTGTTCGCGATGGGGTCGCTGAAGTACTGGTCGATGGGGGTGGCGCGGCGCGAGGTCACGCACAAGTACACCTCCGCCGCCCTCATGGTCGCCGCCTTCGGGGAACTTTCGTTCTCACTCCACGGGCAGGCCTACGACGCGACCCACCTCGCCGCTCACGGCTTCGAGTTCGCCAGCTTCCTCATACTCTTCCTTGCGCTTCTCAGGGAGTCCGTCGCCATGCCGTTCGAGACTCTCAAGGTGACCAGGTTGGACCAGGAGAAGGACAGGGCGGCGCTGAAGGCGAAGACGAAGGAGGCGGAGGAGGCGAAGCTCAGGGCGCAGGCGCATCTGGACTTCCTCGCCCACGACGTCTCGAACATCATATCGCCCATAGTCACCTACTCCGAGATGCTCCTCTCGGGCGAGAACCTCACCGCGGAGCAGAGGAAGTACGCCGAAATCATCCTGAAGCAGTCGAAGAAGGGAGGGACCTTCGTCTCGAGCCTCCGACGGCTCGCAGCCGCCGAGGCCATCCCACCCTCGGAATTCGTCGGGACAGACCTAGTCAGCGTCGTGCGGTCCATGGAGGAGGTCATGAGGTCGACCCATCCCTTGAAGGCCATCTCGACCACGCAGTCCATACCGGCCGAGGGACAGGCCGTCGCCCCCGGAGGGGAGCACGTGGAGAACGTCATCTACGAGGTACTGAAGGACCTGGTCGAGGACTTCCCAGATGATTCGATGAGGCTATTCATAGCGATCCAGAAGGTCAAAGACAAGCGAGGGAGACAGTACTGGAGGATCTCCATCCGACAGAAAGGGCGCCAATTCACCGCCGAGACCCTGGCCGAGGCGAAGGTCATATACGACCCAAGACGCGGGCTCGGGAGGGGGACTGCATCCACCTATGCATTCTGCTCGTCAATAGTCAGCCACTTCGGCGGGAGGCTCTGGGTCGAGAACGTCGAGGATGGCGAAGAGGGAGCCGGCAGGCGGGTCAACATAGAGCTGCCCACGGCAGACACCGCGATGGCGATCTTCAGGGGTGACATGACATGACGAAACGTGTTTTCATCGTTGACGATGAGGAGACCATGATCGAGGCGCTTCAGGAGATGCTACGAAGGGGGGGTTTCGAGGTCGCAGGCGCGGCCCACGACGGTGACGAGGCGATTCGATCATACGCGGCGATCTCCCCGCCCCCGGACGTCGTGATCATGGACTTCAGGCTGCCCGTCAAGAACGGCATCGAGGTCATGGCGGAGATACTCAGGGTGGACCCGAGGG
>JALOTO010000034.1 GCA_025457845.1 Thermoplasmata archaeon
CGAGGAGCTCGTCAAGATCCTAGGAAAGCCGAAGGAGATACCCGCCAAGCCGCAGAGGATACTGATGGTCGGCCTGTACGGTCAGGGAAAGACGACCACAACAGGGAAGATCGGGAGAGACCTCCAGAAGAGGGGGATGAAGGTGGGGTTGGTGGCGGCGGACGTCCACAGGCCTGCCGCCTATGACCAGCTCTCCCAGATCGGCAAGAAGCTGAACATACCCGTCTTCGGCGACCCCAAGGAGAAGAACGCCGTTAAGATAGCCAAACGGGCCATCAAGGAGTTCGACGGGTTCGACGTGGTCATATTCGACACCTCCCGACACCTCCGGAAGGCACGCCCTCGAGGAGGAGCTCATCCAGGAGATCAAGGACGTCGCCAAGACGGTCGACGCGGAACAGAAGATACTCATCCTGGACGCCCAGACCGGCCAGCAGGCTGGCCCGCAGGCCAAGGCGTTCCACGAGGCGGTGGGCCTGACGGGAGTGGTCATAACCAAGCTGGACGGCACGGCCAAGGGCGGAGGCGCCCTCAGCGCGGTCGCCGAGACCGGGGCCCCGATATGCTACATCGGGGTCGGCGAGCACCTCGAGGACTTCGAGAAGTTCGATCCGGACCGGTTCATAAGCAGGCTCCTCGGAATGGGGGACATCAAGTCGCTCATAGAGGCCGCGAGCGAGGTCATGGACGAGGAGAAGGCCGAGGAGGCAGCCCGGAAGATGATGTCCGGGAGGTTCACCCTCAAGGAGATGTACGACCAGATGGAGATGCTCCAGGGCATGGGCCCCCTCAAGAAGATAGCCTCCATGATGCCCGGCCTGTCCGACAAGCTCAAGGACCAGGACATGGAGGCCACGCAGGAGCGCCTGCGCAAGTTCCGGGTCATAATGGACTCGATGACGGGACCAACCCGAAGGACGTGCGGGAGCTGCTGAAGCAGTACAACATGTCCAAGCGCGCGATGAAGGGGTTCCTCGGCAACCGCAAGATGCGCAGGCAGCTCATGAAGCAGTTCAAGGGCGCTGACCTAGCTGCGAAGGACGGGTGAGCCTATGAGGAGGTTCGTAGTCCTGGGCCACAGGGCCATAACATCAGCCGATTTCAAGCTCGACGACCTCTGCGGGTCCACCGGGAGGCTGGACATACTCCTCAGGTGCGTCAACTCCGCGTTCTTCCTCTCTCACGGGATACGGAAGGACGTGGAGATATCCCTGATGCTGCTGGGAGAGCCCAACCCGCCCAAGACCGTAAGGATCGACGGTGCCGAGGTCCGGTACCTGAACCCAGACGAGAGGAGCACGGCGGCCCTCATAAGGAACGCCCTCCTCCAGAAGGGTTCCGGGGAGCGAAGGTGCTCTCCCGGGATATACGTCTCCGAGAGGAACTACGGTGACGTCCTGTCCAACGTGTCGAAGGAATCCAAGATGTACTACCTCAAGGAGGACGGGGAGGACATCCGGACGGCCCAGCTGGCCCCGGACTGCACATTCGTCCTCGGCGACGACCAGGACCTCACCCCCGAGGAGGAGGCCGTGCTGATGGGGCATGAGCCGAAGAAGGTCTCCCTGGGGCCCATAAGCTACCACGCGGACCACTGCATAACGCTCGTGAACAACGAGCTCGACCGCCGGAAGCTGTGAAGCTCATCCCGCCGGATTCTGCTCAGGCACTGGGATGACGGGCGGGATCTCGCCGCCGTTCTCCTCTTCAGGCTGCGTGTCGTACCTCACGACGAACCTGCCGTTCATGAACCTTATGGAGGCTGACCTCAGCTTGCACCTGTACAGCCTCACCTTGCGGCCCTTGTAGACCTCCTTCTCCTTGTCAACGCCGAGCAGCCCGACAGACTCCAGCTCGTGGATCCGCCGATAGCACGCGGCAATTGGGATCTGGCAGATCTTGGAGAGCCTCTGCGCGGACATGGGGGAGGCATACGTGCTCGCCAGTATCTTCTGGGAGTAATCGTCGGCCAGCAACTTCGAGACCTCTTTGGTCCTCTGCTCAGGGGTCATCCCGATCGTTCAGAATGAGGGTGGTGACCGTTTAAGCAGGTTCGCGTCAGGTTATCAGCGCTGATAACTCCAGGGACGCCGCCAGAGGTTCATCGCCAGGCGTCCATCGGGTGGGACGCGTACGACTTCGGGTACGCGAACACCGTGAAGGGGATCGTGACCGTGAACAGGGTCAATGGCCATATCGCCCCGTACGCGAGGGGTGCGACGAATCCGATCGCGTCGTGCGACGTCCAGACATACAGGTCGATGCCCATCAGGGCTCCGACCATGACGAACTTCCACGGAAGGGGGATGACCCGGGTCTCCCTGGCGAGGAAGGCGAGGCACATGACACCCATGGCGATCGTCGCGGATGCGAAGTAACCTGTTTCCGCTGGAAGCCCCTCGGTCCTTGAGCTGGTCACGACCTCCTCCATCGCCTCGGGCGCGAACGCCAGCATCAGGTAGAGGGCGACCACGCACGCAGCCAACACCGCCGCCTTGTGGATGAATCGCAGGTCACCGTCGTACCTCAGTATCACGACGACTAGGACCGCCGAGGTCGCGAGGAGTGTCAGGGGTGCAAACGCGGGGAAGACCCCGATGGCTAGCATGTTGGCCGCCACGACGAGCAGGACCAGGACCATGCTCACCGTCCCTGAGAGGAGGAAGGCCGACCGGCGCATCTTCCTCCGCACCGGCTCATCCCTCATCCATTCAGGGATGGAACCCTCGGGACGCCCGTGTTCCGGTCCAGTCACACCTCTACCATGGGGAAGGGGCGTTATGTAACTTGGGCCGGCAGGCCATCCCCGGCAACACGAAAGGATTATCTCCCAAGTACATATCTCCACCTGGGGAAGGGCAACCGATGCCAGTCTGTCCTATAGATTTCAGATACGGCCGCCCGGAGATGAAGGCGATATTCGACGAGGAGACGAGGCTACAGAAGCTCCTAGACGTCGAGGCGGCGCTCGCGCAGGCCCATGCCAAGGTCGGCAACATCAAGCAGGACCACGCCGACATCATAAGGAAGACCGCGACCACCCGGTACGTGAAGCCGGAGAGGGTACAGGAGATAGAGCGCAAGATCAACCACGACGTCACCGCCCTGGTACGCGCGCTCAGCGAGCAGTGCGGCGAGAGCGGGAAGTTCGTCCACGTCGGGGCGACATCGAACGACATAACCGATACGGCACACGCCCTCCAGATGAAGGAGGCGATTCGGATCATCGACTCCGATCTCGACGCCTTCAAGAAGGTCCTGGCAGCCAAAGCCTCCGAGCACAGGGACACCATTATGGTGGGCAGGACCCACGGCCAGTATGCCCTTCCGATAACCTTCGGACTCAAGGTCGCCAACTACGCGCTCGAGATCCACAGGCACCAGCAGCGGCTCAAGGAATGCTCGTCGAGGGTCCTTGTCGGCAAGATGAGCGGTGCCGTCGGCACAGGGGCGGGCTTCGGTGCCAAGGCGTCCCAGATCCAGGCGGCCACCATGGAGGTCCTCGGGCTCGGGACCGAGGAGGGGCCGACGCAGATAGTCGCCCGCGACCGTTACATAGAGCTGATGTCCGTGCTGGCGAACATCGCCACATCGCTGGAGAAGTTCGCCACCGAGGTCAGGAACCTTCAGAGGGGCGAGATCGGGGAGGTCTCCGAGCCGTTCGACGAGGTGTCCCAGGTCGGGAGTTCGACCATGGCCCACAAGAAGAACCCCGTGACCGCGGAGAACGTCTGCGGGCTCGCCAGGATCGTCCGCGGGTTCATGTCTCCCGCCTACGAGAGCGCGATAATGTGGCACGAGAGGGACCTGACGAACTCGTCCGCCGAGAGGTTCTTCATACCGCACTCATTCATCCTGATGGACGACATGCTGGTCAAGATGGCCGGGGTATTCTCAGGACTGGTCGTCAACAAGGCCCGAATGGAGGACAACCTCGCCCGGGCAGGGAGCGTCATCATGGCGGAGTCCGTCATGCTGTCCCTCGTCTCCAAGGGGATGGGCAGGCAGGAGGCTCACGAACTCATCAGGAAGACGAGCATGGAGGCCCAGAAGGCCGGTGTGGAGTTCGGGGCCCACCTTGCGGCGAACGCATCCGTCGCGGCGTTGATGTCCGCGAAGGAGATATCCTCCGCCCTGGACCCCAGGTCCTACCTGGGCACCTCCGGAGAGACTGTCGACCGCATACTCAAGACGGTAGCATGATGGTCGTGGACATCCTCCGTCCGATACCTGGGAAAGGTAGAAATACATCGGTCCGTCTCACGAGGGACCACAAGGGCCGTTAGATCAGCGGAAGATCGCTTGCTTCGCAAGCAAGAGGCCGTGGGTTCAAATCCCACACGGTCCACTCCACACGACCCGAATTGAATCTCTGAGGCGACTCACTTTTCGCAATCGAAAGGAATTATCGATTCCGAGTGTCTTTGCTCCCGGGCAGAGGAGTCCCACGACATGCATCGTCCCAAAGGCATATCAGTACCGAATGCCTGTTCACCGCAAGGGCGCGTGAGGAAATGGACCGAGGTGTCGACAATTCCGTGGTGGCGGACGTTACCGTCCGAGAGTCCAAGGAGCAAGCACACTCGTTGGTGCAAACCCGCTTCCGACCAACCTCGACCGGGAGAGGGATGAGGCGAAGGTCAACGGCTCATCTCACGACGTACCTTGTCGCAGGCGTGCTGTCCGTGATGCTGGTCTCCGCCACTTTCCTAGCCCTGGCATCCTCTTCGGATGACGCCATCCATGCAAGCGTCGCTGCGATGACGAGCGAGCTGGTGGACAGCGTGGGCGACGTCGGTCACCATCCATCCATCGCTCTTGACACTGCCGGCAATGTTCACATGAGCTATTTCGTCCTCACCAGCAATGATCTCAAGTATGCGACCAATGCGGGAGGTTCGTGGGAAACAGCCACGGTCGATAGCGCAGGGGTCACTGGATACTACACATCCATAGCCATCGACTCAGCCGATGTCATCCACATTAGCTACTACGACCTGACGAACGGCGTTCTCAGATACGCGAATAACGCAGATGGCCCCTGGGCGACAGCCACCATAGACGACTCAGGCGGGGCAGGAGAGTACACATCCCTGGCTGTCGATTCCTCTGACAATGTCCACATATCCTATTACGACTTCGTGAACGACGACCTCATGTACGCGACCAATGCCGGCGGCTCGTGGACCACGAGCCCGGTCGACACCCCCGACAACGTCGGCCGAAGCACGTCCATAGCAGTCGATTCGACAGACAAGGTCCACATCAGCTACTTGAACTCAACAGGTCAGGACCTGAAGTATACGACGAATGCCGGCGGGTCATGGTCCACAAGCACGGTCGATGCCTCAGGGTTCACTGGGTATGACAGCTCGATAGCCATCGACTCTGCCGACGATGTCCACATAAGCTACATCGATAACACCAATTCGTACCTCAAGTACGCAACGAATGCGACTGGTTCGTGGATCACAAGCACGGTCAATGACTCGGGCGACATCGGCGCCAGCACCTCGATTGCGCTTGACTCGGCTGACAACATCCACATAAGCTGCTACGATTTCTCGAACGCTGATCTCCTGTATGTCACGAACTCAGGGGGTCCGTGGACCACTAGCGTAATCGACGACTCGGGTGATGTCGGCTACTACTCAGCCATAGCAGTCGACTCTTCTGACAGAGTCCACGTCGGTTACATGGATTCGACGAACGCCGACCTGAGGTACGCAATGGAAGACGTGCCGATACCTGAGTTCTCAGACCTTGTCGTCCCCGTCCTGGGCATGATGTTGCTCGTCTTTGTCACATCCGCACGCAGAAGGAGATGCTAGCGGCTAGCGCGCGCGACTGTAGGCGTGGTGAGGAACACACCGATTCGAGTTGCCTCGGTGTCGAGGGTCATGGCAACGTGCGCCGTGAATTGACCATTCTCGCTCCGTTCCTCTCACGAAAGTAACATAGCCAACCTTCCCGATAACATGGTCGGTGACATACCTGGCCAGGTTCGACCATGGTCCTTTCGACGGCAAGCTGACGAGGTTCGCGACCTCCCTAATCCTTCCCGTCTCCAAGGACCGGACAGGCGAGTGCAGTAGGTGCGGCGCATGCTGCAAGTTCCTCGTCGATTGCCCCTTCCTGAAGGAGGTCGAGGGACCGGAGAGGTACAGGTGCACGGCGTACCTCATCCGCCCGCCCCAGTGCAGGAAGTACCCGAGGTCAGAGAAGGAGCAGATCCACCAGCCTTGCGGCTACTCGTTCAAGGGGAAGGAGTAGTCCGGTCAAGGAAGACCTCTCAGCCCTTCATGACCCCGAACTTGTCCCGCGACTCGATTATCTCATCTATGAGCGCGCTGGCGTCCACTGCTAGGCCGTATCGGCCGTAGTACTTCTGCAGGGCCGCGATGCCGCGCTCCAGATACTTCCTCGCCTCGGTCAGCTGGACCCAGGGCGTGTCCCCTGTCCTGTCCACCCTCAGGCCTTCCGACAGGTCTATGAACCATGGGTCTCCACCGTGGACGAGTATGTTGAAGGCGCTCAGGTCACTGTGGACCACACCTGCCGTGGCGAGAGCCTTCACCCCGGCGAGGACGTCCTCCAGGGACCCTTCCGGGTCCTCCAGCCTCACGTCGTTCAACCTCGGGGCGGGCCCGTTCTCGTCCCCTATGAAGCGCATGCTGAACATGTTCTCGACCCTTCTGGCTGGAGCGGGCACCCTGGCCCCTCCTTTGAAGGCCTGGCGCGTGAGCTCGTACTCCTTCGCCGCGAGCCAGCCCATGGAATCCGCCTTGACCGGCCCCCCGCCCTTGTGGGAGGTCCTGAACATCCGGTAGACCTTCACGGCGATGGGCGCCCCCTTGTACATGCAGAGGTAGACGTCCGCCTCCTTGCCGGCACTGATCAGGCTCATCACCTCGGTCGCGAGCCCCGCTGACAGTATGGCCTCGGCCGTGGACCGATAGCCCCTCTCGCTCGTCTCGAGCAGCCCCTGCCTTATCCTCCAGGCGACGCTCGAATCCAGATATGCATCGTTTGGCATTCCAGTGCTCTTGCTGTGATTGCTGCGTTCAAAATGCTGGCACACTGGCACTGGGAGCCGGCGCGATCCTCAGAGGGCTCCCGGTGCGGGCGCTAGAACCATTCCTGACATCATAACCGGGAACCTCCTCGGTCCTACGGACCTGAATCCTCATCGGAAGAGCGATACTTCAATCTTGCGGCGATGGCCACTCACTTGAACCGCGGTCCCTTTGACCGGCTCTTTAGCAGGACGACGGCGACCGCTATGGCGACGGCGGACACGCAGAATATCGCGACATAGACCACGGTGTCCATTCCCGCCTCGACCGGCCGGAGGTCGAACCAGAGCGGGTTCGCGCTCCAGAAGTTGTCCATGCTCCTCCCGGGCTCAGCTGCCCAATCGCCCCAACCCGTGAATGTGTCGGTCCGCCAGGCGTACGTCTGGTACGGATACGCCAGGATGATGTACGCCGCGTCGAGGTAGTGTATCCGCTGGCACTCGTCGACATACGCAGCCCTGTCCGACGGGTCCATGGCCACCACTGACTTCGAGTAGTTGTCGTCGTAGGACGAGTTGGAGTACTTGTTGTCCGACCACCCGTTCCAGGCGCTCGTCGACTGACAGAAGAGCATGTAGTTCGGGTCGACGTCGGCGCTCCAGTACCATATCATGAGGTCGTAGGAGTAACCGTAGACGATCGCCCCCATCGCACCCTCGTCAATGACCGTGTAGTCTATCGATACGCCAATCTCGCGCCACTGGATCTGCAGGTACATGGCTATGTCCCTCTCCTCCGGCGCGTTTGACCTTACGAGCATCTCGAACTCGAGCGGCGTCCCTTCGGTCACCCATCCCTCCTTCACGGCGAGGGTCTCGTTCGTCGCGACCCGGATGAGCGGGCTCTCGTTGGTGTATCTGTACCCGGCCGCATCTAGGATGTCACCTGCGGTGTCGAGGCTGTAGAGGAAACGCTCTGCCGAAGTCGGCTCATAGTGCCAGTCCTCGTTGATCGGTGAGATGAGGGTCGTGCCTGCGTCCGCATAGCCCTTGTAGAAGAGGTCGACTATGGACGCCTTGTCCGTAGCAGTGGCAAGGGCCTTGCGAACGGCAGGGTCCAGCCTTGCCGGGTTCGGGCCAGCGTCGTCCATGCAGACGCCGATCTCGGTGAAGTATTGCGTGCACCTGAGACCGCTGAACGTGGCGACGTCCAGGACCTTGCCAGACTCCACCCTGTCCTTGAGGCCGTCGAACTGTTCCGGTGGCAGCTGCGCGGCGTCCACATCGCCGTCCTCGACCGCCTCGGCCAGGGCGTTCGGGTCGAGGTAGAAGTGGAGCTCGATCCTGTCGAACTGCACCTCATCCCCACGATCCACCGTCCCGTGGTAGTCAGGGTTCCTCAGCAGCGTCATCGTCCCCTTCCTCTCCCATTGTTCGTAGATGTCGGGGGTCGCCATGAAGGGGCCCGTGCCCACGATCGGGGGGTCGCTATCCTCGAAGACTCCGTTCCATGTGAATGCCAGGTCTGAAACCGCCATGTCCTCTATGATGTGTCTAGGCAGTATCGGGATGCCCAGCGCTCCGGCGTAGGCTGCCGGCTGTGGCTCACCTGTCACCCTGTCGTAGTAGTGGACCCTTGCGGTCACCGAGTCAATCCTCTCGGCGTACTGCATGTAGTAGGAATAGGGCTGGTTCGCCCATAGGGAGGAGTAGTCCTCTGCGTTCAGGTTCATGTAGTAGACGAAGTCGTCCACGGTGAACCACTCTCCGTCGTGCCACCTGGCATTCTCCGTTACGGTGTACTCCCAAACCGAGCCGAAGGGTTCACCGGAGAGCACCATCGCCGGGTCCGTCGTCGGCACCGGGTCCGCCTCAGTGACCAGGTTACCGACCGTGTTGAACTGACCATCGATGCAGTGGGGGTTGTCGTATACGAGTCCGTAGAAGACCCACGACGCGTCCGAGACACCGATCAGTGGGTTCAGGCTGTCTATCTCCTGGAAGAAGCCGATCTTGAGCACGGACCCTTCCTCGTCTTCGGCCGTCGCCCTCGCTCCGAGAGAGGCGGTTGCGAGGAACGCGACCGCCATGACCGCCCACGCCTTGCTAGAGACCCTCGCTGTGCCCAACATCCCATCCGACCGACCTGCGGACCTCTCCGAGCGAGCAGGCTGACATGCCCCTCGAACCGGACCGTCAGGTAGGTCATGGCTCCGGGGTTATTTCATGGTTGGCGGGCTGGAGTCGATTAGGCAAGATGGTGCACCCAAACGGCCCCTCAGCGTCTCCTCAGTTTCGGGTTGAATATCTCGTCGAGGGCATAGCCCACGAAGGTGAACCCAAGCACCACGAACACTATGCACAGTCCTGGGACTATGATCCATAGGTAGAGCTCGTTGATTATGGCGAACCCGTCGACGGCGTCCTGGAGCATGTTCCCCCATGTGACCACCTGGGTCGGGTCCGGCCCGAGCTTGATGAAGCTCAGGGTACTCTCCGACAGGATCGATAGGGCGACCGTCAGGATGCTGTTCGCGAACACCAACGGGAACACGTTGGGGAACACATGTTTCCTCACTATGTAGTAGTCGCCCGCGCCTACAGCCCGCGCCCGTTCTATGAACGCCCGCTCCTTTATCGAGAGGACCTGCGCCCTGACGATCCTCGCAGTGCTCGACCAGCCAGTTATACCTATGACAAGGACGACCTTCGTGACGCTCGGACCACCCGGCAGGACCGTCGCAAGGACAATCATCAGGACCAGCCACGGGATGACGAGGAATACATCCGTGATCCTCATCAGTACCTCGTCCTTCCAACCGCCACAGAAACCGCTGAGGAGTCCGACGGCGGACCCCAGACCCATCGAGACCACGGTGGCGACGAGACCTACCTCGAGGGAGACCCTTGTCCCGTAGACGACCCTTGCGAGGATGTCGCAACCTCTGAAATCCGTACCCAGCCAGTGTTCCGACGACGGGGCAATCCCTTGACCCTCAGTGGCAACCTCGTCGAACGGTCCGTAAGCGTCCTCCCAGCCTCCTATGACGGAGAATAGGAGCATCAGCTGACCAGCGAATATCGCCATCACGACGAAGGCCGCGAGTATGATGAGGCCGAGCATGCCGACCCAGTTGCCGCGGAATATTTTCCATGTCCGGCCGGTCTTCTTTCTGTAGAGCATCACCTTCTCGATCGCTGGCTCCGAAAGATGCATCGCCCTGAGCACCGATGCCGTCTTGCTCTCCCGGCCTCCCCGTTCCTCTTTCCCGACCATCATGATCACCCCAGCTTGACCCTCGGGTCAAGGTATACCATGAGGACGTCGGCTGCGAAGTTCGCGAAGATGACGACCATGGCGATCAGGAAGAAAGCCGCCTGCAGGACGGGGAAGTCAAGCTGATAGGTCGCCTCGACGGTCGCCCAACCGACCCCCGGGTAGTTGAACACGACCTCTGTCTGGAAAGCCCCGCCGACCACGAACGCCATGTCTATGGCGATAAGCGCCACCATCGGGAGCATCGCGTTCGGCACGGCGTGATGCCTCAGGACCTGCGTCTCCTTCAGCCCCTTCGCCCTGGCCGTCGTTATGTACTCCTCGGTCATGACGTCGATGAGCGACCCCCTCATGATTATCGAGAAGGCTGCTATGCTCCCGACTGTCAGGCTGACCATCGGGAGGAACAGATGTTCAAGGACGTCCACGAGGGCGCTGAACGAGTAGGTGAAGTCCACCCCTGTGGTCATGGCGCCGCCGGACGGGAACCATGGTAGCTCGATAGCGAACATCACTATGAGCATCATGGCGAACCAGAACGTCGGCATGGCGTAGAAGAAGAGGGAGAACGCGAGCGAGCCCGTGTCGAACCAGCTCCCCCGTTTCCACGCGGAGATCACCCCGATTGCCATCCCGAACGCGATCATAAGGACAGAGGATGTGCCTGTGAGGAGCAAAGTCCATCGCAGGTTCTCCACTATTATGTCGGTCGCGGGAGTATTACGATAGATGAACGAGTCTCCGAAATCCAGGGTGAAGACGCTCTTGAGGTATTTCAGGAACTGTTCTGGCAGAGGATCCAGTAGCCCGTACTTCTCTATCAGCTGTTCCTTGTACTCCTGAGGTATCTTCGGGTCGTTCGGAACCATCGTGTTGATGGGATTCCCTGGCATCAGCCGGAAGAGCACGAAGTTCAGCATGATCACTAGAAGGACCGTGATCGCCGAATTGATGATCTTCCGAATCACAAGCTTCGTCGAACGTTTCATCTTGGCACGCGTCCCCGCGCCAGCGCACAGGCCGCAGTCCACGGCCATCCGGCTAGCGATGAATTTGGATGAGAAGAGGTTTGAGATTGTTTGGGCGTCGTATCCGCCTCATTGGACCGGCGGTGGCGGCATGTCATCGCCGCCATTCTTCTTCCGCTTCATCAGCAGGAATGCGGTCGCACCGACAGCGGCGATACCAGCCACGGCTATGCCGACCATGGCGAGCGAGCTGATCCCTCCGTCATCGTCCACGCCCGCGTCATCGCCCTCGGCTGTGAGGTTCAGGTCTGCGACGGTGGTCGCTCCAGCGACGACCGTCACCTGAGTCTCGTTCGACACATAACCTGAGGCGGTCACCGTGATCGTGTACTCTCCGGGCTGGATGTACTCGAACTCGAACACCCCGTCGATGTTGGTGATCGCGGACTTGTTCTCGGTCGCCAGCACGATGACGACGGTGGCATACTCGATGCCTGACCCATCGGCGCTGTCGTTGACGTGCCCCGTCACTGTGCCCAGGGTCGGCTCCAGCGTGAAGTTCAGCCAAGACGTGATGTTGGTCTCGATTGTGACATCCCCCTCCGAGCCGGTGTACCCAGCCGCAGTCACCGTCACATCGTAGGTCCCTGGCTCCAGAGTGGCATCATAGTGTCCATCGGCGCCTGTCGTCCTCGTAGCAGTCCCTATCAGTACTACCGCCCCTTCTATCGGGACTTCCTCAGGGTCGCTGACGATCCCCTCAACATACCCGACGTTCGCGGGGAGCTCGCTGACCGTGACCGTCGCCTTGTCCGTGTCGGTGAGCCCTCCCGGGTC
>JALOTO010000035.1 GCA_025457845.1 Thermoplasmata archaeon
AGTCAAGCCCTCCGAGCAGGTGCCGCTGACGACCCAGTACATGTTCCAGCTCATAGAGGAGGCGGGTTTCCCGCCGGGCGTCATAAGCATGGTCAACGGCAGGGAGGACGCGGTGAACACGTTCTTCGACAGCAAGGACGTGAAGGGCGTCTCCTTCGTCGGGTCCACCCCAGTCGCGAAGTGGATATACAAGATGGCCGGCGAGCGCGGCAAGCGCGTGCAGGCCCAGGGCGGCGCGAAGAACTCGCTCGTCGTGATGCCAGATGCACCCCTCGACAAGACCGTGAACAACATGCTCGCGTCGTTCTACGGCTGCGCGGGGCAGAGATGCCTGGCCGGGTCGAACCTCGTCGGGATCGGCGAAGTCGCGGAGCCGCTGCTGAAGAAGTTCGTCGAGGCGTCCAAGAACATCAAGGTCGGATGCGGCCTCGACGAGAGCTCGAACATGGGCCCTGTCATCTCCGGCGCCGCCAAGGAGAGGGTCCTCGGCTACATACAGAAGGGGGTCGACGAGGGCGCCAAGCTCCTCCTGGACGGGAGGGGCATCAAGGTCCCCGGATACGAGAAGGGCTACTTCATCGGACCGACCGTGTTCGACAACGTCACGCCCGACATGGCCATCGCCAAGGAGGAGATCTTCGGGCCGGTCGTGGCCTTCCACAGGATGAAGAACCTGGACGAGGCGATCGAGTTCATCCACAAGAGCCCGTTCGGCAACGCGGCGTCGATATACACGCAGAACGGGCGCTGGGCGCGCGACTTCAGGTACAAGGTCCAGTGCGGGAGCATCGGCGTGCACGGACAGGAAGGTCGTCATAACCAGGTGGTTCTGATGGTCGAGTGCGAGTTCCCCGAGTGCACGACCTTCGGCACCGTCATCCGGTTCGCCATAGAGCTGGAGCGCGTCGCCGCGGTCGCCAACGAGGAACTCGCATCCGAGCCGGGCCTAGCGGCCCACGCGTCGACCTTCAAGGCCATCTCCGAGAGCCACAAGAAGCGGCTCCGCCTGCTCGAGGACGCCCGCAGGGAGAAGCTCAACGAGATGGTCCTCGAGCCCATTTCCGACATCAAGCGGGAGGACTACCCCGTCGACTGCGCGGTGCCGAAGGGCGTCGACGTGAGGCGCGCGGCTGCCTACTCCGCGAAGGTGGAGGAGACCTCGGCGAGGTTCTACACGGACTCCGCGAAGATCGCGAAGAACCTGCTGCACGAGGCGGCCAGGATCATGGAGCGCCTGGCGAAGGAGAACATGGCCAACAAGGCGAAGTTCGACTCGCTCTGAGCGATCTGTCCGAAACCACTTCGAAAATCATTTCCTCGTTCTTTCCAGCTTGGCGTACTCATCTATCGTCACGGTCTTCAGGCCGCCCCTGGCCAGCAGATCGAGCGTCCCGCGCACGGTCGGGTCGTCCGTCCGCAGGACCTCCACTCCGGCGTTGTGGAACCTGAGCAATGACGAGGGAGTGAGAGAGGTGACGACGACCTTGTCGACCCCCCTGTGGATGATCGCCTCGACAGGGTCGACGCAGGTGCCTCCCCCGCAGTTCCTCATCTGCGCCAGGTGCTCGAAGCGGCCGTCAGGGTGGACCTCGTAGTAATCGAGGAAGTCGGTCTCCTCGAAGGGGGTGGCTATGACCGTCTCGGGGCCGCCGGGCGCTGTGCAGGGGATGCAGACCTTCAAGCGCCCGGGCTATGGTCGAGCTGTCGTTTAGCTCTTTTCACAGGCCTGTTCACTCGCGTGAGAACAGGTCGGGATAGAGCTTGTGCGACGCGGCGATCCCCATGACTATGAGCGCGGCGGGTATGGCGAACACTATCCAGTCCGGCGCCTGTGCGGTCCCTGTGAGCGCGTTCGACAGGAAGATCCCTCCCTGGTGGAACGGCGAGAGGAACGCGGCGAGGGCCCCGTAGTCGCCGTAGATGTCCCCGAACATCTCGGTGGAGAACCAGTTGTCGAACAGGAACGACATCCACTCGAACACGGTCATGGTCCCCAGCAGGGAGAGGTACAGGAAGATCCTCGATACGACCGTGGGCTTCAGGACCATCTTCTTTGCGCCGAGGTAGATCAGGCACGATCCGTAGGCGGCGGCGACCATGGTGATCACGGACAGGATGTACGCCACGAGGGTGATCGTCAGTATGTCCGAAGTGTCCTGGTGTAGCGGCGACAGCGCAACCAGTGTCAGCGGGAATATGAATATCGGCGCGACTATGATCGGGTAGAGTATCTTCGAGAAGACCATCGTGGTCACCGAGATCGGCCCGAAGAACAGGATCTTCAGGGTGCCCTTCTGGATCTCGTGCGCGAAGCCCTTGCTGAAGAGGCCACCGACGAAGATGACGGAGGCCAGCAACGCGATCCCGTAAGCGAACGACAGCAGGTTGAACGAGATGTCCAGGTCGAACGGGGTAGCGCTCCACGCGATGCCCGAGGTGTCGACCCCCAGCGGGAAGCTGATTATGCCCGCCTCGATGACGCGGGCGTTGCCTGCGTCGTCCCTCGCGAGGAACTTGACATCGTACATCCCCCATTCCTGCGGGGTGAACTCCACGGTCTGTCCGGTCAGGACAGTGCGCGTGTCGTTGTGCTCGATGTACCAGATCTGGGCGGCCACGGAGCCGTTCATGTCGTTGACGTTGACGGCGGTCAGCTCGACCGGCTGCCCGACCGTGGCCACGACGATCTCCTCGACGGAGCCTACCTCCGGCGGGTTCCAATCGTCGCCGTCTGGCTGGATCCACACGTTCATCCCGCCTTGGCCGAGGTTGCCTGCTGCGTCCCTCACAGTGAGGCTGACCCAGCAGCTGCCTCCGGAGTCGTAGTCCTTGAAGACCCTGTTGTCGAACCTGTAGTCGACGGTCTCGCCATAGAGGACTCTCTGGTAAACGTCATCGAAGGTCCATGTCCAGTTTACAACTGCGACATTGTCGCTGGCGGACGAGCCATCGAAGGTGACGGTGTCCCCCGCAGTGATCGTCACATCGGACATCATGCTCGTCCACGGGCCTTCGACATCGGAGGTCGAAGAGGAGACGGTTACCGTCGCCTGGTCCTCGTCCATGTTCCAGGACGAGTCCACGACCACGAGCGTGACCTCGTACTCCCCGACATTCTCGAAGGTGTACTCGACAACATCGCCATAGAGCTCGACTTCCACGGACCCGTCCCAGAAGGTCCACATCCAGTAGACCAGCGCGGAGTTGTCCGTGGATCCTGAAGCGTCCAGGGTTATCGTGTCTCCGGCGTCGATGTCCCTGTCACTCCCGGCATCGGCCACCGGAGGGACCGACTCAGTCGCCCCAGGGTAGGAGATGTTGTCCTCCCCTTCCTGGAACAGCTGGAACTGGACGGCCTCGTTCATGGCGAAGCTCATGATGTAGAAGATGAGCCCGAGGAAGACCACGAGGATGACCGAGCTGACGAGCCCGTGCTTTGCCATCGTCTTGAAGTCCTTCTCGAAGATGGTGAATGCGCGCTTGACCGTGGCGAACGATCCCGACCTCACGGTCTTGATCTCCCTGTAATGGTTCACGTGGGCCGCGATGTCCTCGGGCGGAGGGGGCAGCTCGCTGTCCATGTCCCCGTTCGGCACCATCAGGACACGCCCCCTCTTGACGTGCGCTCGAAGACCTCTTCCATGGTCCCCATCGTCCTCATCTCGAAGAGGTCTATGCCCTCCTGGACGAGTATCTTGGCGACCTGGGGTGCGTCCGACCGTCTCTTGAGGGTGAGGTGGACATCCCCCTCGACGACGCTGATCTCCTGGAGGCCGAGCCCCCTGTCGAGCATCTCCTTGGCCTTCTGCGGGTCGGAGACATGAAGGGAGTAGGTCGGGGCGAGGTACTTCTCCTTGAGTTCCTCGGCGGTGCCTATGGCTATCAGCCTGCCGCGGTGTATGAAAGCGAACCTGTCGACGATGTGCTCAGCCTCGATGAGGTTGTGGGACGTGAAGAAGATGGTGTTGCCGTCCTCGACCCTCTTCCTCAGGTGGTCCCTCAGGGCCTTCCTGTGGGTTATGTCGACGCCCTCGAAGGGCTCGTCCAGGAAGACTAGCGGCTTGTCGGCCATGAGCACCCTTGCGAGCGAGACCCTCTGCCTCTGCCCCTGGGAGAGCTGCGCGATCCTCTGGTCCAGGAAGCCGCGGAGGTCCGCGAGGTCTGCGGCGGTGTTGATGTTCTTCAGCCTGTCGCTCCTGCCCATGAGCATGAACTTGCCGAACATGTTCAGGTACTTGCGCGGCGTCATCTCCTCGTAGAACCGGCTCTCCTCCGAGAGGATGGCGATGTTGTCCCTGACGTGGATCGGGTGGCGGGCGACGTCGATGTCGAGCACGGAGGCGCTGCCGTCGGTCGGGGCCGTGAGGCCGCAGAGGACCTTTATGCACGTGGTCTTCCCGGCGCCGTTGGGGCCGAAGAACCCGAAGATCTCGCCCCTGCCGACCTTGAAGGTCACGTCGTTCAGCGCCCTGATGCTCCTGTAATCCTTGAAAAGGCCTTCTGCCTCTATCATGGGCTCCACCGGTCGCATCTAGGCCGGTGGTTGCTTATAAAGGGTGGATGGCAGGGTATCGAAAATGATAATGCGCGCTGGCCCTGCTGGGCCGGCCGCGGTCAGGCCTTCCTGACGGGGACCATGATCTTGGCGTAGAGTATGGTCCTCCCCTCGACCACCTCGGGCTTCCTCGTGTAGACCTCCATCGGGGGCCTCGAGCACCTGTACCCGTTGTCGGCCACCCACGTCTCCAGTTCGTCGTAGCTCTGCTTGAATATGCTCGAAGGGCCCTTGTGCGACAGCGCCGCCACGGTCATGCCAGGTAGGGTCTTGGTCCTGATCCCATCGCCCCCTCTCGCCTCACCCTTGAAGGATATCGCGATCTGGCTCCTGAGCTCCTCCTTTGTCGTCGTGTAGGGGTCGTCCATGTAGATGGCCATCGGGTGGAACCCGGGGATGACCTTCCTGTCCTTCGCCCACCTGTAGAGCCTCTCGAGGTACTCGGGCCATGGGATCGTGTCGTACGGTCCCGTGTGGTCGATGTACGCTATCTTGAGCTCCTTCCTCTCCTCGAGCCTAACCTTCGCCATGCTCTCCCTGCCCATGCAGAGGGCACGTAGCGCCCTCTGAGTATATCGTGTGCGCGTCCGACGCCCCCGTCCGACACCCGCGTCGGACGCTCAGAGGGATATGCCTAGCCCGTCGAGGGACTCCTTGGTCGGGACCCCCTCGTCCGTCCATCCCCAAAGGGCGTAGTATGCGCTGAGCTCCCTCGCGAAGTCCTCGCGGTTGACGACCGCCCCCTTCGACGGCCCGTCGTGGATCGGCAGCGTGAAGAACCTGTCGGGCACGGTGTCGTCCTTCCTCGAGAAGCCCTCGCGCAGGTTGTACAGTCGTTCCATGGTCCACGACCGGGCGCCGACCTGCTTCAGCGTCTCGACAGTGTAGCCGTGGCCCGTCGCGGCGTTGACCAGCGTGACCATGTGGTCCCAGCTGTTGGCGAACGCGTTCCTGGCACCGAACTTGCAGAGGATCATGCAGTCGAAGACGGTGAAGAGCTCGTGGAAGTCCTTCAGCTGCTGCGCCTTCCCCTTCACGGTGAACCTGTCCAGCACCCCCTGGAACAGCTCCGGGACGTACATGGTCGCCCTCAGATGGCAAGCGCCCCTCGTGGATGTGGCGAACGCCAGGGACATCCCCTGGATGCCCCTCGGGTCGTATCCCGGGAACTCCATGCCCTTGACGTTCATGGCGTACTTCTCCGCCTCGGGGCCGTACCTCTTGGTCAGCCTCTTGGTCCCCTCTCCTATGAGGTTGCCGAAGCCCTCTCCCCTGCCGGTCATCTCCACGAGCCTGACCATCGCCCTGTGGTCGCCCCACTCGAGCTTGAACCCGACGTCCTTCTCGCCGATGATGCCCTTCTCGAAGAGCTCGAAGGCGCAGGCGATCGTGTCGGCGCACGAGATGGTGTCCATCCCGTACTGGTTGCAGAGGTCGTTGGCGGCTATGATGGACTCGATGTTCGAGTTGCCTATGTTCGAGCCGAACATGGCCAGGGTCTCGTACTCCGGCCCCTCCGTGTGCACCTGGTAGTCCTTCTCGGCCTTGGTCTCCTTCCCGCAGTGGAGGGGGCACCTGGCGCACGCGACGCTCTTCGTGACATGTCCGTTGACGAGGGCGTCCCCGCCGATCCTGTCGAACTCGGGGAAGTAGCCGGTCTGCATGTTCCTGGTCGGGATGGTCCCCGCCTTGCCCGTGATGCCCACGACCATGGACGTGCCGTACTTCATGAACGCCTGGCTCTTCTCCTTGACCGTCGCGGTCGCGGCCTTGAAGGTCTCCTTGAGCTTCTCGGGGTCGGCCTGGGGGACGTCCTTGGTCCCGTGCACGACGACCGCCTTGAGGTTCTTCGAGCCCATGACCGCGCCGACCCCTCCCCTGCCCGCGGCCCTGTGGAGGTCGTTCATTATTGCCGCGTAGAGGGCCTTCCTCTCGCCGCTCGGACCTATGACCATGGACCTCATGTCCGGATGCCTGGTCCTTAGGGCGCGTATGGTCTGGAAGACATCCTGTCCCCAGAGGTCGGATGCGTCCCTGAGCTCGGGCCCGGAATCCGTGAGCAGCAGATAGGAGGGGCGCTCCGCCCTGCCCGTGAAGACTATGCCGTCGTACCCCGTCCTCCTGAACAGCGGGGCCCAGTGGCCCCCCGAGTGGGCCGACAGTATGGCCCCGGTGAGCGGGGACTTCGTTGTGACATTGTAGAACCCTGTGAAAGACCCGAAGGTCCCGGTGTAGGGGCCAGTCATCACGATCAGGCGGTTCTCCGGGTCCAGGGCGCCGACCCTCGGCTTGTTCTCCCTGTAGAGCATCCAGGCGGCGAGGCCCCTCCCTCCGAGGTACTTCACCTGGTCGTCCTTGGCTATCTCCTGATCCTTGAAAGTCCCTGCCGTAAGGTCTGCCCTTAGAACCTTCGTGGGCCCACCTCCCTATCGGAGTCGATGGAATTGCTACATCCAATGTGAGTATTTGTAGTTTTTCAGCGACATCGCCTGCTTATTCGGAACGGTTTCATCAAGCAGGTCGGGTTTTCGAACAGGTGTACGTGGCGGAGTGTTTAATACGCTGCTCACTTTGACGAGACCATGGACTTCGGTGGCATAGAGCTGAGCACCGTCCTCCTCGTCGCCATGCTCGTTGGCACGGTCGCGTTCTTCTACTCGAACCTGGGACTCGGCGGCGGCCAGCTTTACGTCCCGATCATGGACCTCTTCTTCGTGGGCCTAGTCATGAAGGAGATAGTCCCTCTCTCTCTCGCCTTCGCCTTCGCCACCATGGCGAGCGCGACCTACACCCACAACAAGAAGGGTCTGGTGGACTTCAGGCTCGGCCTCACGCTCGTGGCCGGCGGGCTCGTCGGCGTGGTGGTCGGGGTCCTGTTCACTACCTCGGTCGAGGAGGTGTACGTGAAGGCAGGTTTCGCCGCGCTGCTTCTCATCGTCGCTACCAAGATGATCGCGGACCTCTACAGGGCGAAGGGCGAGAACCACACCACCCCGTCGTCGTTCTCCTCCAGGCAGAGGATCGCCGGGATGGGGGTCAGCCTCGTGACCGGGATCATGATCGGGAGCTTCGGGATCGGCGGGGGCGTGGTCAGCGTGCCGCTGATGGTCTACGTCTTCAAGATGGAATCCAGGAGGGCGATCGGGACCTCAGCGTTCATGGGCGCACTGCTGACGCCGGCCGCGTTCGCCGCGTACTGGTTCAGCGAAGGGGTCGAGGTACAGGTCGATCTCGCCCTCGTGCTCACGCCGGTCATACTCGTCATGGCCCTCGTCGGCTCGACGTGGGGTCTCGCCAAGCTCAGGACCAGGACCGTGAGGACGATATTCATAGGCGGCGTCTACCTCGCGGCGTGCGAGATGGTCTACAGCCTTCTGTTCACCTGAGGCAGCCTCTATGGAACAAATAGAGATGGCCGCCCTCCCCATCCCGGGGACGGTCTTCTCGTCAACGGGTTTGCCAGATCTTCGGGTCACCGGCTGATGCGGAACTCCTGCCTTGAGCCCTCATGCGCGCCCAACCTCTCGAGGTCCGCGCGGTTCAGCTCTATCTCCTCGTGGCTGAGGTCCGATGCCTTCTCGAGGCGTAGCTCGGCCTCCTTCCCGCCGAGTCTCAGGCGCGCGGTCTGCCCAGCGCTCAGGTCCAAGGACCTGAGAAGCGACTCGTGCACGTGCGCCACACCCGCATTCGCACGCGTGGACGAGCGCGCCGACAGCCTCCTCGTCGACGCATAGGCCGCGGACAGCGCCTGGTCCTCCTTCCTCAGCTCATCGGCGACCGTCCTCCTCAGCTCTGAGGTGGACTGTCCCTCCCTGGGGC
The DNA here is from genome assembly GCA_025457845.1 of Thermoplasmata archaeon. The sequence goes on from JALOTO010000035.1 coordinate 8,375, forward strand.
TGATCCTCGCGGCGACCGTTCTGGCGGTCTCTTTGCTTGCTCCCGCCCGGCGGAGTGATTCCTCGAGCTTCTCGACGCTGAACTCCTCCGAGCGGCCGGAGCGCTTCTGTATCTTCACCATTGCCTTCTCCTCCGGCCCTTGTGATTAGGTCCTCGGCAGTTCATACACTTTTCGCTGTTATGTCCGATTCCTGGCATGTCCGAGCCGGAAGGCCTTCGGACCGCCCGTCGGAGGGACATCAACCTATGTGTGCACCTTCGAAGCGTTTATCTTGAAGGACATTCTCATCAGAAACGATGTCGCGGTCTAAGCCGAAGGATGTCCCCCTTCCTGAGTTCAGCGTCTCGGGTTCCTACAGGACCATGGGCGAAAGGACGGGCGAGAAGTTCAAGAGGACCTTCAAGGCGCAGTTGGCCGATTCCAGGGCGCGCTTCGCCAAGGGGCCGGTCGCATGGGACAAGGCCGTATCGGCCGCCGCCGCCCACCTACCCTACTCCGAGGCGTACAACCCCGACTACATGGACTTCGTGAGGGGATACGCGGAGGGCGCCGGAGTCGACTTCGGGGACGTGTATCTTCTCCTGTCCGAGGACGAGAAGGCCCAGTGCACGGACGTCCTGGTCAACCAGGACGCTACGGCCGACGGGCACACATACTCCGCCCACACCGAGGACTGGAGGGCCGCGAGCAGGGACTTCGTCGCCCTGGTCAAGTTCAGGCCCAAGACGGGGCCGTCCTTCGCCTTCGTCACCCACTCCGGCGTGGAATGGATCACCGGGGTGAACTCGGCGGGACTCAGCGTCACGGGCAACTCGCTCTACCAGAACGATACGAGGCTGGGGACCCCGAAGATGCTCGTGGCCCCGAAGATCATGATGGCGAAGGACCTCAGCGGCGCGGTCGCTGCGGCGATCGACCCCACGAAGGGGTCGAGCTACAACTTCAACATCGCGCACGCGAGCGGGGAGATACTCTGCGTCGAGGCCTCGGCGACCGACTATGCGATTGTCTACCCGACCGACGGCTTCCTGGTGCATGCGAACTTCCACATCGACCCCAAGATGCAGCGCTTCGAGACGGCCTTCGGGCCCGAGGGCAGGCGCACGATCGAGGGATCGCCGAGCACCGTCATCCGGTACCACCGCGCGCTCAAGCTGATGGTCCACAGCACAGGGAACGTGACGCAGGAGGTGCTCGAATCGCTCATGAGGGACCACGTCGGGCACCCGAACTCCATCTGCAGGCACCCTGACGCCAGGCAGCCCGAGGACGACCGCTCCCAGACCAACTACGCCACGCTGATCGACCCCGCGGAGCGGACGCTGAAGGTCTGCATGGGAAGCCCTTGCCAGGGCAGGTTCGTCGAGCGGGTCAGGCTGTAGGCCCTATCCGTCGGACCATGTCCTCGCGGACACGACCTCCTCCTCGGCGGCCGCGTACGATCCGAGCGAGATGAACACGTCCATCACGGTCGCGAACGTGCCAATCTCTCCGGACGGCGTGAGCTTGACCAGGTAGGAAGTGCTTCCCTTCAGCATGAACATGTCAGAGAGCACGGTCCCGTCGGGGTATGCCCCCATGTTCTTGAAGGAGAGCATGTCCTTGCCGACCAGCTTTTCGTTCGGTCCGAGCTCGTAGACCTCGACGAGGAGCCACTTCAGCCCCTCGTTGTGGACCTTCGCGATCCACGCGCCGTCGCTCTCAGGCGTGTAGATGTAGGTGATCACGTTCTCGGACTTCTGGTCGGATGTCACAGTCACAACGTGGACCGGTTCCACCGTTATCGTGACATAGTCGGTCCCAGAGTGCCACGCGAGGTCCCAGACGGTCAGGACGGCGGTGTACGTCCCCGGGGTGTCGAACCATGCTTCCATCACGGGCTGGTCGGACCAGGTGTACCACGTGCCGTAGACCTCCCACAGGTATGCCGCTATCCCGACATCGTCGTAGGACGCCGTCGCGTCGAGGGTCACCATGCTGTACTGGGGGACCGTCACGTCCCCTCCTGCGACCGCCACCGGCGGGGCGTTGTCCACTATCACGTAGTCGGACCATTCGCCGGTCTGGCCGTCCTCGTCCATGACCTGCACCGTCGGGTGGAACACGCCCGAGTACGGGTAGAAGTGGTACGCGAACTTCTCCGCTGTCCAACCAGTGTCCCACAAGCCGTCGCCCTCCCAGTCCCAGCGCACCATGAGCTGGTCCACCGGTGTCTCGTCGTCGTAGCAGTAGGCGTAGAGGTAGAACGGGTCGTAGCTCGAGCCTGCGTACGGGTAGACATCGGCCCAGACGCTCGGCGGGTCGCTCAGCTCCCCGGCCGTCGAGGTCACCCTCGTTATCCCGAGGCTGTTCACCAGTATGGTGTCGGGCTCCTCGCGAAGCGCGTTCATGAAAGTCACCTCGGACAGGTCGAACGGGCTCGTCCCTGGCTGCGAGTAAGTCAGCCCTGGATAGGCGATGCTGTCGAATATCGCGGTCCATGTCGTTTCCCCCTTGTCCATCCAGATGTCGACGCTGTGCCACCCCGCCGTGAACGGGCATATCTGCTTGATCGTGCCGTCCGCGCTCCAGTATACGAAGCCGTTGGGATAGGTGCTGGTGTCCATCACGAACCTCGTCAGCAGGCCGAAGTCCCCGTTCTCGTCCAAGAGCCCGACATAGAACACCTGTCCCGCCCAGCCGTCCTTCACGTTGTAGTCCATGGGCAGGTAGATGTCGAACGACACCCAGAGGCGGTCGTCGTACCGGACAAGTCCTGTCCAGTTGGCGTAGCTGGTGTAGTCGGAATAGACCAGTAACCCGTTGTCAGATGCGACGAGGTTGCCGTCCACCACATCGAACCAGTTCTCGAACAGGCCGTTGGTGTTGTTGGTTATGGTCCAGTTGGCGTCGAGCGTCTCCCACGAGTCGAACTGCTCAAGCAGCACGCAATCGTAGATGACATCACCAGAGTCGCTCGCCTGGCTGAACTGCATGTATGGCATGCCGTACGGCAGGATGCCGAGCCTGTCCCACTCTGATTCCAGGTAATCGTGCGCGGTCTGGGTCACCGACCATTCCTCGAAGTCGATGGGTCCGGTGAATGTGACCGTCCTGGACGATTCGTCCACGGCCACCTGCCCCGGCATGTCCGTGACCGCGGGCTCGCTGTAGACCGCCTCCATCTCGCCGAAGGTCTCGAGGGTGTACCCGTAGGCCTGGTGCTGGAGGAACATCTGGTCGCCAGCGGGCCACTCGAAGGTCATCGTGTCCCCGGCGCCGAGGTCGAACGAGCCAGGAGTGTGATCGAAGGGCATCATCCCTCCGTACAGATAGCTGCCCGGGTCCCTGCACTGGTAGTCCAGCCCGACATATGGGTCGAAGTCGGAGTCTGGGTGAGCGAGGGTGGACGGTATGTAGTCGCCGAGCATCCCCTGCCAGACCCAGCACGGGGTCCCGACCCACGGGACCTCAGAGGCGTAGACAGCATTCTCGACCGTTGCGTAGACCGTCACG
>JALOTO010000163.1 GCA_025457845.1 Thermoplasmata archaeon
GGACGGGCCGAAGGTCATCGAGTTCAACGCAAGGTTCGGGGACCCCGAGGCGATGAACGTCCTCTCGCTGCTGAGGAGCGACTTCGCGGCGATATGCGGGGGCATGGCCGGCGGGGACCTCTCCGGCCAGAGGGTCGAGTTCGAACGCAAGGCCTCCGTCTGCAAGTACGTCGTGCCACAGGGGTACGGCTCTAAGTCCCTCGCGGACGAGGAGATCAAGGTCGACGAGAAGGCGATCGCCGCGGCGGGCGCCATACTCTACTACGCGAACGTCAACGAGAAGGGCGGGAAGGTCTACACCACCACCTCGAGGGCCGTGGGCGTCGTCGGCGTGGCCGACGACCTGGAGGAGGCCGAGCGCGTGGCCGAGGAGGGAGTGAGGCACGTGACCGGCAAGGTCTTCGTGAGGCACGACATCGGCAAGAGGACGATGCTCGACGCGAAGGTCGCCCGCATGAACGCGATAAGGGGCTGAACGGATGATGAACCTGGAGAGGGTTGTTTCGAAGATAGAGGAGGAGCTTGACGAGAAGGACCAGATAAGGGAGGTCGCCCTCAAGTCGTCCAGGGCCGTCGTCCGGCTCTCCGGGAACGTGCTGAAGTCGCTGCACAGGGAGGAGGAGTTCGACGACCAGCTGGACGACCTCAAGGACGAGGCCTCGCGCCTCTCGAGCCTGCTGGCGGACCATCCGGACCTCGCCTCCGCGGGCTATGTCGAGAGCGCGTTCCAGGAGTACTCCGAGGTCGGGATCATGCTCTCGATACTGGAGAAGGACGACGTCCCGTCGCCGGAGGACCTTGGCGTAGAGAGCGTGCCGTACCTGCTCGCCCTCGGCGACACCGTGGGAGAGCTGCGAAGGTTCTGCCTCGACGAGCTCAAGCGCGGCAACGTCATGAGGGCCAACTACTTCCTGGACCGCATGGAGGACATCCACACGGCCCTGATGCGCTTCGACTACCCCGACGCGATCGTCGCGATCAGGAGGAAGCAGGACGTGGCCAGGAGCCTCCTGGAGAAGACGCGCGGCGAGGTCGCGGTCGCTGCGAGCGCGAGGAACCTGCAGGACAAGATCGAGGAGATCCTGAAGAGAGGCTGAAGGCCGAGGCTCACTGGAAGTGCTTCTTCAGGATGTTCTCTATGTCGGCCCTCGGGCGGACCCCGGTCACGCGCTCGACCTGCTGGCCCTTTTTGAAGAATATCAGGGTCGGGATGCCGCTTATCCCCAGCGACATGGCGACCCCGGGGCTCTGGTCCGTGTCGAGCTTGGCGAAGGCGACCTTCCCCTTGTAGTCCTTGGCGAGCGCCTCGAACGTCGGCGCGAGCATCCTGCACGGACCGCACCACGGGGCCCAGCAGTCGACCACGAGCTTCTCCGACGCCTTGACCACGGATTCGAAGTTGGAGTCCGAGACCTCAACGATGTTCTCTGCCACTGCATTCACCTTCGGATGCTGCCGTAAGAGCCTCAAGGATATTTCAGCCTATGCCAGGGGCCCCGGCTCACTTCTTCCTCTTCTGGGGCTTCGCCATGTACATGAGCGCCACGAGGATGCTCATTATGATGACGCCCACCGTGAGTATGGCGCCCACAGGGTTCGACTGCGAGCCGACGTAGATGGTCTTGGTGTACACGTTGTTGCCGTCGCTGAACTCCACAAGCCCGCTCTCGTCGTCTATGACCACCGAGACCACGTGCTCCCCCTCGGCTATGTTCGCCCAGGTCCAGTTGTACGCGAGCTCGATGCTCGCGCCGGCGGCGAGGGAGAACTCCTTGTCGCCCAGCAGTATGCCGTCCGCGAAGAAGCTGGCCTTGACGTCCTCGGCGTCGACCGAGCCGGTGTTGTACACCGTGGCGGTGATCAGTATCGGCTCGACCACCTTGACCTCGTACTCCCTGACCTCGCTCACCGAGTCGGACGTGTGGGCGCTCTTGGACGTGGCGTTGATCCTAACGGTTATGGTCTGCGCCTCGCCCGGCATGGTGATCGTGAGGTTGAACTTGCCAGAGACCGACGAGCCCGTCGACGGGGAGACCGAGGAGCCGGTCTCGTTGTCCGCTATTATCTCCGCCTTGTAGGTGTAGTTGGTGCCCTCGGTCGCGGCCGGGCCGCCCGTGACGGTGAGCGTGCACTTGACCTTCTCGAGGGTGCCGGCGAACGTCGGGACGTCCATGGATATCTCCACGGGCGTGTACGCCGCCGCGTTCCCGGCCACGGCCAGGAGGGACGCGCCTGCGGCGACGAAGAGCGCCGCGGCGAGGACCGACAGGAACGCCTTGCCGCGCATCACTTCGAGCCACCCCCTCCGAGACCCTTGCGCCTCCTGAGGACGAAGAAGACCACCACCAGCGCTGCTAGCGACGCGGCGAGGCCCACGTCGAGGTAGATCCTGCCGATGTCGTAATCGTAAGTGACGTCGCTCCTGGTGACGTCAAGGCCGCCGGGGCCTATGACCAGGTCCGGGAGCATCACGGACACCGCTCCGAGCGAGTCCGTCCCGGTCCCGAGCGAGGAGTACGCGTGGACGACCGCCACCGCCTTCGGGTCGGCCGTCGTGCGCTTCGCGGTGAACTCCACCGCGAGCTCCCTGGACTCGAAGGCCCCGAGGGTAACGTTCTTCACCTCGCCGCCGGTCGCCGGGTCGACTATCCTGACGGACCAGCCCGAGACGTTGAGCGCGTCGGTGTTGGAGACCGCGACGACGTAGTCGTCGCCGATGTTACCGGTGTTGTTGAGCAGGAACTTGACGGTCGTGACATTGGTGGAGGCCGGGACCGACTCGTTGAGGGGCTCTACTGACACGGACCTCTCCGGCGAGACGCGCACGACGAGGTCGACCGTCGCCCTGGTCGAGGCCTGCGAACCGGACCTGACAGTGACGGTGATGGTGTTGTTGCCCGCCTCCGCGGTCGACCCGACGGTCACCTCGGCGACCATGTAGGCCGTGTTGCCGTTGGTGCCGAAGTCGATCGGGACCTCCTCGGGGGAGAACGAGACGTCGAAGCCGGTGTTCGTGTACGTGAACGTGTAGGTGTCGGCGATGTTGCCCGTGTTCTCGAGGAGCACCACATAGCTGACCGACTGGCCCGGCGCGAGCGTGGCCGTCCTGTTCGAGTCCCAGTACGCCTCGACCGAGCGCTCGGTGTCCCTGGTGAGCGCGAGGTCGATGTAGACGCTGTCCTCGCCGAGCGTGACATCCGACGTCTGGCCGTAGGTCACGGTCATGCCGGCCTCGGTCCTCACGGCGCTCGAGCTCACGGTGTAGTCGCCCGACGGGAGCAGGAACTGGAAGTAGCCGTCTGTAGTCGCCCGACGGGAGCAGGAACTGGAAGTAGCCGTCGCCCGACGGTGTGAACGAGAGCTTCGTGTTGTTCGTGACGGCGATGACCTCCTCGGTGGCGGGGACGCCCGCGACTGTCAGCCTGCCCTGGAGGTACTCGCCCGTCGAGAGCTGGACGTCCGCCGAGGCGTCAGTGTTCCTCGGGACCGAGAGGTAGGAGATGGAGACGCGCGTGTCCACGGACCTCGATACGTACAGGGTGTAGTCTCCCGGCTG
>JALOTO010000164.1 GCA_025457845.1 Thermoplasmata archaeon
AGGTTTGGAGAGCGAATGCCCTAGATGCAAGCTCAAGTTCGGCCCGGACATCAAGCTCGAGTGCCCCTTCTGCAGCACCCCCGTCTCCCCCTTCGTCGAAGCGTGCCCTTCATGTCAGATAGGCTTCGACTCCTTCGTCGAGAACGCCGAGGAGCAGCTGTGGCAGAAGGCCCTCGACAAGATCGTGGAGGAGATCGAGGAGCTGAAGACGGACGAACAGGTCAAGAAACGTCCGTCCGAGGCCGAACCTGTACCCATCACCGCCCCAGCGGCGGCCCCCAACGGTACGCCCACAGGGCCCATCAACGGCGCGAGGCAGCCGCCCCCGGAGCCACCTCCCGAGCCTGAGGCAGAAGGCGACGAGGAGGCGCTCTGCCCTGTATGCCAGCATGTGGTCTCGATCTACGACACCGTGTGCCCAGGCTGCGGCGCGGAGTTCGAGGACGAGGAGCCGGAGGAGGAAGAGGAGGCGCCTGCGCCCGAGCCGGAGGCGCCGGCCGAGGAGCCCGAGCTGGCCCCCGCCGAGGGAGCGCCCGAGGACGAGTACGATTCAGAGAAGGCCGCCTGCCCGATTTGCGGGGCGGTCGTCACGTTCGACGCCGCCAACTGTCCGTTCTGCGGCGTCGCCTTCGAGGACGAGGAGCCGGAGGAGGAAGAGGAGGTCCTGCCCCCGCCGGTGCAGGCCAGGGTCCCCAAGCCCCCCGAGCCGGCCGTCGCCGAGGGCGATCGCGGCCTCGTCACGCAGATCCCCGCCGGGGCCGCGACGGCCCGCGTGGGCAGGTCGAACGGCGTCAGCATGACCAACGGCGCCGGCGCCATCAACGGCAGGGGACAGGTTAACGGGCGGGGCGTCGCCACGGCCCGCGGGCAGACCAACGGCCTCCAGTTCGTCAACGGCCTCGGTGTCACCAACGGCAGAGGGGGCATCAACGGCAAGGGCGCGATAAACGGCAGAGGGGCGGTCAACGGGAGAGGCGCCATCAATGGCCGGGGGGCCATCAACGGGAGAGGGGCGATCAACGGCAGGGGCGCAATAAACGGGAGAGGTGCCATCAACGGCCGCGGCCAGACCAACGGCGTCCACTTCGTCAACGGAATGGGCGCCGTGAACGGCAAGGACCTGGTGAACGGCACGGGCGCCTCGAACGGCCTTGGCGCGAGGCACCGCGGAAGGGGCGGCAGGCGCAGGCTCCCGGTCTACATGCGCTGGCAGTTCATAGCCGTCCTCATAGCCGTCGCGATCATCGTCCCGAGCTACCTCCACATCTCCGACATGGGCGACGAGGGGCCCTTCTCCGACTGGGAGGAGGCCTCCATGTTCAGCGTCACCAGCGTCGAGGTCGGAGAGCCGGCGGACGTAATCGAGTGGTCCTTCGCGACCCACTCCTACGACGTCTACCTGTACGTACATGCCAGCGGCGACCTCATGACCGGCACGGACGCCCAGAGGCTCGTCTGGTTCATCGACTTCGACAGCTCCTCCGGCACCGGGTACTCCATCGGCGGCACAGGTGCGGACTACATGGTCGAGGTGTTCGGATGGAACAGCTCGGTCCAGTCCTCCATCCTCTCGGCTTACGACGCCGACGAGGACGACCAGGCCGACTGGAACGCCTGGGCCACCGCGGGCTTCGTACCGTCCGGGCTGGACGGGGACAGGCTCGAGGCGAGGGCCTCCCTATCGGGGGCGCTCAACGCGTCCGCAAAGGTCATACTCACGACCCAGGACGAGGACGCGGTCAACTCCGTCAGCTACCCGGTCAGCCTGGACGGCGGACTCCTCATCGTCGAGCAGGGGCTCGCCCCGGGGGTCTCCGATGATGGCATCGTCCAGGTGTCCGCGAACGCCGGCCTCCTAAGGCTGCGGTTCGTCTGCGACGGCGAGGACGGGACCGTGAGCGAGGTCGTCCCCGACACCGTCGGCGCAACCACATCCGGGCAGGTCCAGCCCTTCTCGCTGGAGGCGGGCGAGGCGCACGTCGTCGATGTGCTGGTCGACACATCCCCCCTTGATGTGGGCACGTTCGTGTCGGCATGGGTCGCCTCGGACGGCATCACCTCGAGCTTCACGAACATCATGGTCATAGGCTCCCCGGCGAACGCCTACGTGGGCGGGCCGCCCGCGGGAATAACCATCGACGGGGCATTCGGGGACTGGTCCAACAGGACCGTCAAGGACATGGACGCCACGCCGCTGGACAACCCGAACATCGACATAGACGAGGTCGGGGCGAACAGCACCGAGACCGACTCCTTCTTCTTCGTGAGCGTCTACGGCGAGATCTGCGCCGGCGTCTACATCCCCAAGGCGTGCTCGGTCCCGTCGGGCGGGGGCGGCGGGGGGACCGTCGTGCCCGTCAGGAAGACGGCCGAGGACTTCATCAGGATATACGTCGACTCCGACCGCTCCGACGCCTCCGGCAAGTACATGGCCGTCGACACGTACGCGATAGGCGCCGACTACATGATCGAGGTCTCCGGCCTCTGCTGCGACATCGCGTCCGTCACGGTCAGGAGCTACGACGAAAGCGGCTGGGTGCTCCTCGCGTCGCAGGCCGAGGCTGCGAAGGACGAGAGCAGGATGGAGGTCGGCGTCGCGTCGTCGGTCATCGGGGGCGCCTCGCAGATAGACTTCATCATCGAGACGACCGACTGGACCGGCTGCAGGGACCAGGCCTCCGACCAGGCCTCCGCAATGGCGATGAGGACCTGGACCGTCCAGTCCGGCTCCGGGCTGTCGACCGAGAGCTCCAACCAGAGGAAGGTATTCTACGATGGCACCAATTTCTGGAGCGCCTACTTCGACGGCTCCAACACCGTGTACGAGTACAGCGCGGACGGGACCACCTGGAGCGGCTCCGCCACCCAGCTGTTCACCGCCACAGGGATCAGGAAGGCCTCGATATGGTACGATTCCGCGAACTACATCGTATACGCGGTAGGCGACACGGGATCCAACTCCGCCAACATATACATCAAGAGGGGGGTCGTGAACCCGAGCACACCAGCCATCACCTGGGGCAGCGACGCGACCAGATCCGTGAGCGCCAACAACATGAACAGCAAGAACTCGTTCATAACAAAGGATGTCAACGGATACCTGTGGATCCTCGCCACGAACCAGACGTTGACCACGGGCGGGGGCAAGTGGGACCTGACCCTCCTTAGGAGCCAATCGACCGACAGCATAACATCGTGGTACTGGAGAGGCAACATGCTTGACACGGACGCCAGCGCTGCCACGGCGAAAGGGTCCGTCCTCCCAGCCGGTTCCGGGAGCGACGTCTGGTGCGTCTACAACTACGCCTCCACGGTCGCAGCGAGGAAGTACACTACGAGCCTGGGCTCGGAGGAATCGATATACACCGCCACTGGGACCTTCACGTTCATAGACACGGCCCCGGCCTCGGCGGTGGTCGATTCGAGCGGCTATGTCCATGTGGTCTACGGTGACGCCACCAAGTCCAGCTCTCTGGAGAAGCCGCACATCTGGTACAGGTACCGCGACGGAACCTCGTGGTCCTCTGCGACGCAGCTCGACACATCGGCCGACTCGATCGGCCAGCAGTACCCGACGATATCCCTCGAGACATCCACCGGCGCCCTCTACGCCGCATGGTATCAGATGGACAGCTACGACATCATGGGCAAGAAGAAGACCGGAGCGAGTTGGTCCTCGGTGTTCACGATCAACAGCGAATCAAGCAACACCATACAGTACCTTACCTCCATCTACTCCGTCAGCGGGGAGTCGCACCTCTGCTGGCAGTGGACTCAGAACCCGGGCACGTCGGCCCTCGTCATAATCGACAAGATACCCGAGTTCCAGGACCTGGCATTCCCGATAGTCGCCGTCATCGCCATGTTCGTCGTGTTCTCACGGAGGAGAGCCTCCAGCAAGAAGGATGCTGACGGCGAATCGCCAGAGGCGCCCGACAGGCGGTAGCGTATCCTAGCTCTTCCCCATGCGGGCCCGGAGATGAGGTACCAGCCCGCCCGAGCGCAGTATCGCCGTGACGTGCCCGGGGACCGGGTCCACACGCGTCTTCCTCGTCCCGTCCTCTGATACCACGTACAGCGAGTCCATGTCCACGCGCGCCCTGTCCCCGCCCCCGAACACGTCGCACGCGTCATCCGACACCAGCACATGCAGGCCCAGGTTCACCGCGTTCCGGTAGAATATCCGCGCGAACGACTTGGCCACCACTGCAGACACGCCTGCGGACTTCAGCGCGATGACCGCCTGCTCCCTGCTGGAACCGCAGCCGAAGTTCCTGCCTGCGACTATGATGTCCCCCGGGCGGACCTCCTTCGCAAACGAGGCGCTGAGACCCTCCATCGCGTGCTGCGCGAGGTGCGCGGGGTCGTAGCTGCCCAGGTGCCTCCCCGGGATGATCAGGTCCGTGTTGACGTCGTCCCCGAACCTCCAC